>DATJKY010000549.1:0-7737 GCA_035490955.1 Terriglobia bacterium
CGGTTGCGCAGCGAAGATGACCTTTCGACGGGTTTTCAAAGGCAGCTCTCCAGAATTCATCGAAATCAGCGTACATGAGGACGCGGACCTGGCCTCGTATGAAATCCGCCAGCTTGACGAAGACCCCGGGGCCTCCCCGTTCCAGGTCGGGGCGCCGTTGCGCAGCAGAATGTTTGAGCTCGCCGGCGAGCTCAAACATTTTGAGGGGCAGGACCTCGACGTTCACCGCAAGATTGCCTATCTGGGAGAAAAAACGTTTCGCTGGGACTGCGGCACGGAAGTCCATGAAACAAAATTCAATTACACGATGAACCCCGCGGCATCTCAACTCTTGCAAATCTTCGAAGGCCTGGCGCGACAGCAGGAAGACTCGGACCTGATCACCCGGCGGATGAAGTACGACCGCCTGGGGGTGAATGATGCGCTGCTGCAATTTGAATCGGACCTGAACCGCAGCCTGCTTCCGGAACCCAAGCGCCTGCTGCCTATGCTCGAGCAAATCGCCGCGGATGCGAAGTTTGTGGATATCGCCAGGCAGCGCTCTCGCTCGCTGGCAGAACGAATACGGCATCAGAGTTGAGGCGCAGCTTCGGAAATCTGCCTAAGCCTAAGTCGGATCTCGCGAGGGAGCTGGCGAACCCAGCCCCCTCGGTAGCTACTTCCTTGGTTTTTGTTAGAAGGTGAATTTCACCGACATATACAAGTTGCGGCTGAGTTGCGTGTACAAGGGATGACCGTAAAGGCTGTTGATGGTCATCGCGCCGCTTGTTCCAGTCACTCCACTCGCGCTGTTAAACAACGCTTTGTAGTTGTAACCCGACATCGCCTGCGCGTAGAACTGGTAACCGTTGGTTATGGAGCAAGCAGCTCCCGGAACCGGTGGCGTGGATGCCGCGTTTTGTGCGGCGCACGCAGCAGAAGGTGGTGCCAGGTATTGGGGATAGTAGTTCGAGTCCATGTTTTCCCAATACGCCGTCGTTGCGTGCTGATTAAACACGTTCGGCACAGTCACGGAGAAACTGAGCATCTTGCTCTCAGCGACTTTGTAGCTTTGCTGGAATTGGAAATCAGTCTGGATGAACCAAGGCGTCCGCCGAGTGTAGGGATTGCCAAACGTGATGGCGCCGGTCGTTGGGTCCTGCGCAACAGGCAGGAACTGACCGCGCGGCAAGATATATGTTGGGAATGCACCCCCTTCCGCATTGGGCACGTTGTAAGTGCTGGTGGTGGGAGAAAACGAGGTGCCTACGTCCACAAAGCTGCTCACCGGGGACCCTTGGTACAAGTATTGGAATATGCCAAAGTTCGATGAGAACTTGCGTCCCCACGGCAGCTCGTAGTAGCCATAGCCCTTGAACGTGTTGGGCCGGTCGGTCGGCAGTAGTCCGTTGTTAGGTTGGCCAGCGGCGTCGTAGTAGAAGAAAGGTTCGTCGAAAGCACGGCTGTTATTCGGAGCGTTCCGGCCGCCACCACCATCAGAAATATCGGTATTGGTCAAGCCGGTGTAGTTGCCGCGGAAGTGGCTATAGGTGTAGGAGAACATACCCGCCCAATGATTGCTGGTTGCCTTAGTCAAGCGGAACTCCACACCGTCATAGCTCCGCACGGCGGTCGGCGGCGGGGGCCCGCAATTCGCCGCTGGTGGCACGGCGGTCTGTCCCTTCGGGACGCATCCGCTGGGTGCCCCATACAAGAAATTCCAGAAGCCGTCGAAGGTACTGTTAACTCCCTTTCCTGGATTCACAATCACAAACGTCTCCCCGACGTTCGGATTGAACAGAGCCGCGTCTTCGATAGCATCGTCGAGTCGCCGACGATCCCAGCGCACTTCGAAGGCCAGGTTGGTAGACAGCTGGTGGTCGATGCCGAATACTGTCTCATGCTGCTTGTAGGGTTTCAGGCCGGGAACAACACCCTCTTCCGTGGTCGTGCAAGTCGAGCAAGTCGTGGGGAAGGTGCGGAAGTTCTGGTTCTCAATGAAAGTAATGCCCGCAGGCGTTCCTCCCGAACCGAAGTTCGCCGGGGTCGTCGCATCAGCGGTGGGACCGCCGCAGTAGCGGGTACTGCTGTTGAAAACAGGCACGATCGAGCTCAAATTGTCCGTGCCCAACGCATAGTAGCAGTTATTCCAGTACTGGCCGCCGAACGAGCTGATCGCCAAGTTCAGCTTCATAATGTCGTAGAACTGGCCGTAGCTGCCGAAAATCTTCCATTTGCCGTTCTGGAAGGGATCCCACGCAGCTCCGATGCGGGGAGCAACCTTGTCGCCCCAGCCGAACTTAATTGGTTGGCTGATTCCACCCTGAGGCTGCTGCTCGGCGGGCAGGTATTCATGTTCGAGACGGACGCCGGCATTAATCGTCACGCCTTTTGCAACGGTCCAGGAATCTTGCACGAAGAGACCATGATTCATGCTGGTCGCTGTGCCTAGTGATCCGTAGTCCATCATGTATATGTATCCAAACTGGCCGCCGCAACCGCCGTAGGGTCCTCCTTGCCAAGCCCCATTCGAACCAATGGATCCGCCCGGATCCGCGATGGCACAATTGGCTGCGTAGGGTCCGCCGAAATTGGGTACGTATTGTCCCGCACCAGGAAAGACCGTTACGTTCGGTTCGTTGAAGTGTTGTTGGATGGAGTTGGACAGCCGCATCATTTGGTAGCCGAATTTGAAGTTGTGCGTACCTGCCAATCCGCTTTTGTACCAGGCAACGTCCGCATCAATCTGGTTTCGGTGCACCACGTTGTACGTCGTGTTGTTGATATTGTTTGGCGCGCTGAAATAACCGCCAACCTGCGAGAGCTGCGAAGTGGCTGGTATCGGGTTACCAAGGTTATCGTTTGCCCCGGCACCGGTCGCATTGAATTGATAAAATGCACCGCCCGTGGGCATGCCAAAGTCGCGGTAATTCGTGAAGGTGTAACCCCATCGGAACGTAGCCACCAACCGCTGTGTCAGCGTCATGTCCGCGCCGACGTTGGTCGTGGTATTGGGTGCCGAAAAGCCGAGGTTATGGCCATATACCTGCGGCGGGCTGGTGGCTGTAACGTTGGTCAGTCCCGTTGTGGAGTCTGCGGCAGGCAAAAACTCTCCGCTCTGCCGCTGGTATTGATACAGCCAGGAGCCGAATACACGGATCTTCTGAGTCGCCGCATAATCAATTCGTGCGTTGGTGTAATAGGTCTGCGTGTTCCTGCTGAACTGAATCGGACCAGTTGCGGCTGGAAACGTTGAGTTCCCGGCCCAGTTCCAATCTACCGTGCGTTGAAGATTTCTCCACTCCGGATTGAACCCCGCGAAGAAATACAGCTTGTTCTTCAGGATTGGACCAGCGATCGTGAAACCGGGGAAAATATCTTGCAGCCCGTCCTTCTTGGGTACGTATGACTGATAACCTGGATCGGGCAACAAAGCAGGCGACGTTGCAGGGGCCGAAAAACCTGGATCATAGCGCGGGTAGGGATTGGGTGAACCGTCCCACGAGCCCTTTTCAAACTGTGAAAAAACTGAACCGTGGATTTGGTTACTCCCTTTCTCCATGACCACGTTGACCACACCACCCATCGCTCCGCCGTATTCGGCTTCCACACCGGTGCTCTTCACCTGCAATTCCTGAATAAAGGAAAAAGGTACGTTGGTGTGCGAGAAGCCACCAATCGCGTCTGCCGTTTCCTGCCCTTCTACCAGGTACGCGTTCTCGGAATCGGCGCCACCGCCGATCGAAAACCCAAAACCCGACCCGTTGCTGCCGCTGCCGGGGGAATCCCCGCCGGTTCCGGTGCCGGCCGCGGCGTTAGGTCCTACCCTTCCTCCCGCCAGGGGTTCGTTCCGCGCCCCCGGAGCAAACTGGATGACCGACTGAAACGAATATCCATGGGGAACCTGTTTAATCACGTCTTCCGTGACGTTGGTCAGCGTGTGCTGCGTGGTTACGTCAATCTGAGGAGCCTCGCCGCTAACTTCTACAGTCGTCGAGGCGGAACCTATTTCCAATACCACGTCGGCGGTCGGCAGGTGGCCAACCTCAATCACCAGTCCTTCGCGTTTGAAGGTTTTGAAACCCTTGGCAGTCACGGTCATCGAGTATTCGCTAGGGGGAAGATTTGCGAACCGGTAATAACCACTTGAGTCCGTCTCGACTTCCTTGCTGCCCACCAGCGCCGTCCCGGTTAAGGTGACTCTGGCCCCCGGCACAATCGCGCCCGACGCATCCTTTACCGTACCCTGTATTCCTCCGGTCGTTTCCTGACCTAGCGCGCTGCCAACTGCCACGACCAACAGCAGCACCCCTAAGCACGCGAGCAGTTTTACCAGCCCCCGCTTATTAATCATTCGTCCCTCCTTCAGGTTCAAAACCAACATCTCGACGCCACCCAAACAATGGCGCCCACTTCTACCCATTTCATAAGGGAATAAAAACTCAGGTCTACCGAGCTAACAGGCACCACCGCAGCGGCGAAGTCCCGGCGTGTGAAGGGCAATTTGTCGACCAAATCGACTTGTAAATAGCTGGTTTAATTTACATTGACTTACAAGCAAGTTCGGCGGCGAATTTGTCAAAATATTCAAATTTATGTATATAGCCCATGAATTTCTACTGTTTTTGGCAGAGTTCCGGTCATTTTTAGCTAAAACTTCAGTCATAACTGGGCGCATGTTGCGAATTACCGGATCGCGCGCCTTCGCGGCAATTACGAGTCGGAGCGCGAAACGCTCATCAACCAGGACGCTGACTTGGGTTTTGGAGCTCAAAACGTGGATTTCACAAAGCCAGTTGCGTCAAATGGACGGCATAACTACTTCTTTCAGATGCCATTCAGCGCGAGGTTCAGCCTTCGCCTAGTATTTTGAACTGAAGCCATTTCTTAAGAGGGCGCGGCGAAGCTCCCCTCCGTGCCAACATCTCTGAGACAGTTTTAGTACTCTTAATTAATGAGCAGAAGGGCGAGAAAGAAGAGATCAGAGATGAACGGGAATTCTCTTGGTGTTGTTCTTTCCCCTGGGGGTTTGGCTGCCGCGAAACGGAGCGGAGGCTCGCTCCAGGCGAGCCGCAGCGGAGTACAGCGGCAGCTAAAGCGGGCGCCGATCCAGCGCCGGCTTCGCGACCAGATCCCGAAGTAGTTGCCAAACCGAAGCGGCGGACCTACACAGCTGAGTACAAACAACGCATCCTAGAAGAAGCCGAAGTTGCTGCTGCGACGCGAGGTGGCCTGGGCGCCCTTCTCCGCCGCGAAGGTCTGTACTCGTCTCTGCTGACCTACTGGCGGCGAGAGCGGGCCCAGGGAATCCTCGAGGCTCTGACCCCACAGAAACGTGGGCCGAAATCCAAGCGCGACCCGATGGAAGAAGAAGTCCAGAAACTTCGCCGACAAAACGCCCGTTTGACCGAAGATCTGCGTAAGGCGCACATCATCATCGACGTCCAAAAAAAAGTGGCTGCGCTGTTGGGTCATCCGATTCCGGAGCAGGACCCGGAGGAGAAATCCTGATGGCTGCGGTCGCCGAGTTAGCGAACAACGTCGGCACCAGCGCGGCTTGCCAAGCTCTGTCTATGCCTCGCGCATCTTACTACCGGGATGTCCGTAAGACTTCTTCTCCGACGGTGAGCGCGTCGCGGCCTTCGCCGGCACGCGCACTCCGCCCGGCGGAACGGGATGCGGTTCTGGCTCGTCTACACGAAGAACGTTTCCAGGATCGTTCTCCAGCCGCTGTTTATGCGACCTTGCTCGATGAAGGTGAGTATCACTGCTCGATTCGCACCATGTATCGCTTGCTCGACGAGCACGGCGAGGTTCGCGAGCGCCGCGATCAGTTGACGCATCCGCCCTACCAGAAGCCCGAGCTCCTGGCCACCGCCCCCAATCAATTGTGGAGCTGGGATATCAGTGTGCCGCAGTAAGCAGCAAAGGAGATGAGAGAAGGAAAATGAACTGACCTCTCGCGCCCGGCTTGCAGGAGCAGGGTGCAAACCACCGTAAGCGGCTTGGGTCAAAAGCCCTGGTCGTGAGCGTTGCGGAAAAGGTGCCAAAAGGCATCAGGTGAGAACCAACGAAGGCGAACACAAGTGAACTGCCGTTCAATTGTCGAAACTGCTCAGACGACGTCGAAACCGGGCGTTGATGTTAACCCGGGACCAGCATGGCGGGAGCCTGCCTATTGGCCATGCGACGTCCGGCATAGAGGCAGCGCCATCCTGGTTCGGGCTCCTATGTTGAACTGCGGGAACCTTCGATCGCGGTGTAAAGGGAAAGGCACAAGCGCACAACGCAAGGCCGAGAATACCGAAACGCGATCAAGGGACGGAGCGGCTCGTAGTAGTGCTGAAGTCGCCGTAATGGCGATGGAGCGAAGGGGCCGCGTCATCGGGTCAAATGTTCATGCCAACTGCGCGAGCAGGAGGAGCGTGAGCAAATGACGAAGCCGTTTGTAATTCCTAAGGCGCTCGTCTGGGAAGCATTCCAGCGGGTCAAAGCAAATGGAGGAGGCGCTGGTGTAGACAACGAGTCGATCGAAGCGTTCGAGAAAAGTCTCGGCGGCAATCTGTACAAGCTCTGGAATCGCATGGGATCTGGCAGCTATTTTCCGCCGCCAGTGAAAGCCGTGCCGATACCGAAGAAAAGCGGGGGCACGAGAATGTTGGGCGTGCCCACAGTTGCCGATCGGGTTGCACAAACAGTGGTCAAGTTGGTCCTTGAGCCTGTGCTCGAGCCGGTTTTTGATCGCGACTCATTTGGCTATCGGCCAGGGCGATCAGCCCTAGATGCGGTGGCATTGGTGAGGCGGCGAAGCTGGGAATATGACTGGGTCGTGGAGTTCGACATCAAAGGTCTGTTCGACAACATTGACCACGAACTTCTCTTACGAGCCGTACGAAAACACTGCAGTACTCCATGGGTCCTTCTGTACATCGAAAGATGGCTAAAGGCGCCGATGGAAACCAAGGAGGGGAAACAAGTGGCGCGTGAGCGAGGCACCCCGCAAGGGGGCGTCGTCAGTCCGCTGCTTGCGAACCTCTTCCTGCACTACACGCTGGATGCGTGGATGCGACGAGAGATGCGGAGCGTTCGGTTTTGCCGCTACGCGGATGACGGCGTTATTCACTGCAAGAGCGAGGTGCAAGCCCGGTTGGTGCTCAGAAAGCTCGGAGTGAGGCTAGGTGAGTGCGGTCTCGAGTTGCATCCGGAGAAAACGCGGATCGTGTACTGCCAAGATGTCAATCGGCAGGCCGCGTATCCAACGATTCATTTCACCTTTCTCGGCTACACGTTTCGACCACGTAAGGCGGTCGATAAATACGGTCGGGTCTACGTGAACTTTTCTCCAGGCGTCAGCCGTGAGGCGCTGAAGAAGATGCGACAAACGGTGCGAGGATGGCACATTCAGCTGATGTGCGACCAAGAGCTGGATGACCTATCGAACATGTTCGGCCCGATACTTCGGGGCTGGGCGAATTACTATGGTCGATTCTATCCAACCGCGTTGAAACCACTTTGGAGGCAAGTGAACGACTATCTGGTGCGCTGGATGCGGCGGAAATACAAGGCCCTGGCGCGCGGCATCACGCGTGCTGCCCGGGCACTGGGCCGCCTCGCTGAAACCGCACCGAGTTCATTTGTGCATTGGGAGCGGGGATTTCTCCCCGTGGCTCGGTGATGGGAGCCGGATGAGCTGAGAGGTTCATGTCCGGTTCTGCGAGGGACTGGGGCTGCAATGCCCCGGCCTACTCACCCCAAGCT
>DATJKY010000550.1:0-3609 GCA_035490955.1 Terriglobia bacterium
AGTGCCATGGTTCAGGACTGAGTGTGGGAAGTATCCACCATTAAGGGCGTGTTCGCGGTGCGATGAGCCAATCGACCGATAAAGGACCTGCGCCGGCAATCAAGAGGAAGATCAAGCCCATCAGCATGGAGAAGTCCGTCCGCGCCTCGGCCTCCATAGGCCAGAAGCCGCTCTTCAAAAAGATGGGAATCTTGGTGGTGGCAATGGCGACGCTGATGTCGATCATTAAGGGAAAAGACGCCAGTCGGGTGAAGAGCCCCAGAAGCAACAGCAGGCCACAGACGGTCTCAACCGTCCCGACGAACGGCGCCGTGAGGACTGGGACCGGAATGCCGATGCGGGCAAACCGGCCGGATCCCCACTGTTCGGCAAACAAGAACTTTTTGACGCCCTCGAGAAGGAACACACTTCCCACCGCGAGGCGAATCATGAAGTTGGCAGGTGAACCGCCCGCTGCCTGGAGCTTCTTAAACGCCATGCCTCAACTCCTTTGCTGAAGGGCCGGATGACGCGGTCTCCTCCTGGCGAGGGCAAAAGGGGAAACGGGCAAATGGGGAACTCTAGTCTTCTTTTCCCAATTGTTCCTATTGCCCCTTTCCCCCTTTCATATCACCACCGATTCTCGATACTCGCCGAAGACGAGCCGCAAGCCGTCAGCGATTTCGCCCACCGTTGCATAGGCTTTGACGGCGTTGAGGATGACGGGCATCAGGTTGGCGTCGGTGCGCGCCGTCGCCTCGACCTCCTTCAATGCCGCTTGGGCGCGGGCATTGTCGCGCCCGGCGCGCACTTTCCTCAAGCGCTCCACCTGCAAGCGTTCGATTTCGGGATCGATGCGAAGGATGGGAATAGAGGTCGCCTCGTTAACGCTGTAACGGTTTACCCCCACCACCACCTGCTCCCCCGACTCGATCCTCTCCTGGTATTCGTAAGCCGCCTGCTGAATCTCTCGCTGCATGTACCCCACCTCGATGGCGCGCTCGACGCCACCCATGGCGTCGATCTTCCTCAGGTATTCTTCGGCTCCCTGCTCGATTTCGCCAGTCAGCTTCTCGACGTAGTACGACCCGGCCAGCGGGTCCACCGTATTAGTGACCCCGCTCTCGAAAGCGATGATTTGCTGGGTGCGCAGGGCCAGAGTGGCGGAGGTGTCGGTAGGAAGGGAAAGGGCCTCGTCGCGGCTGTTGGTGTGGAGAGACTGGGTGCCGCCCAACACCGCGGCCAGCGCCTGCAAGGTGACGCGCGCGACGTTCACGTCCGGCTGCTGAGCGGTGAGGGTGCTGCCTCCCGTCTGGGTGTGGAAGCGGAACATCCAGGAGCGTGGGTTCTCGGCCTTGAATCGCTCCCGCATCAGGCGCGCCCACAGGCGGCGGGCGGCGCGAAACTTGGCCACTTCCTCCAACAGCCCGTTGTGGGAGTTCAAGAAGAAAGAGAGGCGAGGAGCAAAATCGTCCACTGCCAAGCCGTGCTGGAGGGCCGCCTCGATATAGCCTATGGCGTCGGCCAGTGTGAAAGCCACCTCCTGCACGGCGGTGGACCCGGCCTCGCGGATGTGGTAGCCGCTGATGGAGATGGTGTTCCACTCCGGGACATGCTGGTGGCAGAAGGCGAAGATGTCGGTAACGAGGCGCAGAGCCGGCTTCAGCGGATAGATGTAGGTGCCACGCGCGACGTATTCCTTGAGTATGTCATTCTGGACTGTTCCCGAGACTTGGGTGAGGCTCACGCCCTGTTTCTCGGCCACGGCCAAATACAGCGCCAGCAGGATCGCGGCTGTGGCGTTGATGGTCATCGAAGTGGAAACCCGCTCCAGCGGTATGCCCTGGAAGAGCAGCTCCATGTCCTCAAGCGAGTCGATCGCCACACCGGCACGGCCTACTTCCCCCAGGGCAAGTGGGTGGTCCGAATCCAGGCCGATTTGTGTGGGCAGGTCGAAGGCGACAGAGAGTCCGGTGGTGCCCTGCGACAACAAGTATCGGTAGCGGGCGTTGGACTCGGCCGCCGTGCCGTAGCCGGCGTACTGGCGCATCGTCCAGAGCCGGTTGCGATACATCGTGGAATAGATGCCGCGAGTGAAAGGATAATGGCCGGGACGACCGAGGTCGCGCTCGCTATCCCATCCGGCAAGGTCCTCGGGCCCATAGAAGAACCTCGACGTCGTCTCGCGAGCCACTGCGAGTTTCACCTCTGTCTTGTCGGCTTTGTCAGTCGCCATCGGGGCCCTAACGCTAGTCTTACCTTACGCTCCGAGCTTTCGCAAATGTGTACAGGCAGAGAATGAACAGCAGCACCGTGAAACCGGTTACCAGTTCGAAGCTCACTAACCCCTGCTGCGGAGCGCTTCGATAATCATCCCAAAGCCTGACCGAGACTGAGACGCCCGCGAGGGTCAGGGCCAGGAACACCAAGCCCACCAGCATGTGAAACACCCGCTGGGCGTGCCGAAACCACCGGCCCAATAGACCTCCCAGGTCGCTCATCCGCTCATTGTACTCGCACTTGACAAGACCTAGGAGCGCGGAAGGTGGATATGCGACTCCTCGGGAACGATGGGGAGGACTCTCCTTTCTCCCTTTCGGATCACAGTTAGCGACGAGCGTAGACCCACCTGATTCTCGGTAAGAACGCGGTGCAGTTGATCGATGCCGGAGATTGGCTGGTCGCCGTAGCCGACGATAACGTCGCCTTCAAGCACACCGGACCTTTGCGCCGGCCCTCGGCTCACCACTGTGCACGGAAACCGGCATTCGGAGACTGGCAGCGAGCAGCACTGCAATTCCCGGTCGCAGGGCCGGAAGTTGCGCGAATCGAGGTTTGGCCGAATCGAGGATTCGTTTAAGCTGTGCCAAGTTGAACCTGGACCGATCGGGTGCGCCCGACCGGATCTGGCTTCTTGGCTAGTATCAATCAACCGCCGGGGAGAGTCAAACGTAGATGCTCGCCAGTGTTAACTTGGCTGCAATTGCTGTAGGATAGGCAGGCGGTCGCATTTTGGATTTGCGATTTTGGATTGGTGATTCGACTGGAGTTAGTTTTGGCGGGGCGCACCTTTGCCGGCAATGGCTGCGAGTTTCCAGTTTCTAATTTCCAGTTTCCAGTTTCGAATCCATGATTGGCACCACGGTTTCACATTACCACGTCCTCGAGAAGCTGGGTGGCGGCGGGATGGGTGTGGTCTACAAAGCCGAGGACATCAAGCTCGGCCGCTTCGTCGCCTTGAAGTTCCTGCCTGAACACCTTGCCCAGGATCGCCAGGCCCTGGAACGCTTTCAGCGCGAGGCCCGCGCCGCATCCGCACTCAATCATCCGAACATCTGCACCGTTTACGACATCGACGAGTTTGAGGGCCGGCGCTTCATTGCTATGGAGTTGCTGGAGGGGCGCACACTGCGGCAAGTGATTGCCGGTGGAACCCAGTCCGGTTCGGGCGGTGTAGACGCGGGCCCGCTTCTCAGGGCGGGGACCCCGCCCTTGCCGGGTGCGGCGCAGGGTGTCCCAACGAGGGCACCCCGAGGGGTGCCTCTACAGATCGATACGCTGCTGGATGTTGCAATCCAGATTGCCGACGGCTTGGATGCGGCCCATGCGAAAGGAATCACTCATCGCGAC
>DATJKY010000551.1:0-13277 GCA_035490955.1 Terriglobia bacterium
TACAAATCCCCGGTCAACTCGGCGCCGTGATTTCCCGCCGTAAGCAGCACGGGGGCATGGTTGGCCATCCGAATCAGCATGTCGATCCACAGATTCCTCTCCTTGATAGTCGCCTTGTACGTTGTAAGATCTCCGTTCACCACAAAGAGGTTGGTGTTGCTATGAATTGCGTCTGCGACATACCACTCCAGACACTGAGCGGTATCGCCAAAATATCGCTCCTCCTCGATGTGAACGTCGCCACAATGGCTAACGCGGAATGACATGGGGAAAACCTCCGGCTATTGTGAGTAGTAGTTGTTGTTGTTGTTGGGGTTGGCGTTCGTCGCGAACTGGGATTCGCAACACCAACGTGCCGAGGTGTCACTTTACGGAAAGGCGAAAATTACCGGCCAATTTCACGCGTTGAGCCCCTTCCGAAGCGTCACGCCGGCATTATTCTCTTCCCAGTAGAACTTGTCTTAGTTCCGCAGCGACCCTCTGCGTAAAGTGAAATCCAGCCGACACATCGAGTACGCTTCGAGTATGCCTTGCAATCGGACTTACTACGTGCGATAAGAAAGCATCGGCGGACCGCCGAAGACCACTACACCCGAGAACCAAAACGGGCAGAGATTAGCCGGTTAAGGCCGTTTTCCAGGCACAATCCGGCTAAGTACGCACTCAGCGTAGTTCCGAGTAGCGCGTGACTTGTGATCAAGTTGCGGCGAACCGTTAGAATGGGAACTCGAGGAGGCCGTTTGTCGAACTGAAGCGAGCTGATGGGACAGATCAGCAAAAGTACCAGCATTTCCTTAGCCAATGGTTCATAGTCCTCCTCGTCTTCAGACTGATTGCTGTTGTCCGCAAGTGCAGTTAACGTGCGGAGACCGGCTTGCGGTCCTCCACAGTCTCGTCCTGCTCCAGCAGAGCCTGGAGCCAGCCCAACATTCTCGGCCAGCCGCTGTAACTCTTGGCCACTTCGGGATGAGCAGGTTTTCTCTGCTAACTCGCTAACATGCCCTTGGGAGCGGGAGTGAAGAACAACGAACGCTAGCGCTGCGATGTCTGTTTCACACCCCGGCTTCGTATTCCCGGATTCACCGCAAGTAGCTGCAGGTGGGACACTTGCGATCCCTGCTTAGGATCTGTCCTCGGAAGTTCGTCTGGAAACAGTCTGTGGCCGCGTGATAGTTCTTCGTTGTGTTAACCTTGGCCCGCGTTATAGCATGATGCGCACAGGGCGTGTTTCGGGAGGTCAGTATGCGGGCGGTGTTAAGAATGTTGTAGCGTTCGTTTGCGCACTGATGAGCGTTACGACCCGGACCCCGCCTGCAGTGCGGCGGCGAGACTAACTGCATTCGCTGCAGTTCGAGTATTACTCGAAGTCTAGTTCCTGTTGCTAAGCGTGAAGGCGAATGCGGGGGTGATTCGGCTTTGAGCCACGACGACAGACCCATCCGGATTCCGCTCACCGATGTCTTCGACCTGCACACCGTACAGCCCAAAGATGTCCAGGAAGTCGTTGAAGCCTTTCTTGAAGAAGCGAATCAGCTGGGCCTCAAGGCTCTGCGCATCATCCACGGTCGAGGAAGGGGAGTGCAGCGCAAAATCGTGCGCGCCGTGCTCGCTCGCACGCCGTTCGTCCTCTCTTACCAGGACGCCCCCCTCGAAGCCGGGGGCTGGGGAGCCACCATCGTGACCCTGCGCTAATGTGGGAGTCCCCTAGTCACATGCGAATGGGCTCAGCGAAGGCATCTCGTATAAGCCGCGAGGCGATGAAGTCGGGAGTGCCTGCGAGTGGGGCCGATGCCGATTAGATGAGGATGGATCGGGACAGCATAACCCGGTCCATCGGCACCCTTGCTTTCAGCCTGGGGCGTCGCCACACTCGGGGCTGCCTTACGAACTGGCATCACAGTGGTAGCGGGTCGCGTAAGGCAGCTCACGTTCGACTCTTGGCAGAGACCGAAACCCGCGGAGGGCAGCGAAGCGCGGCTGAGGAGCGCCGTGCGCCGAGACAACTGCATCAGTGCAGTTCGAGCGTTCATTGCCGTCTGGACTGAGCACCTCTGCGTCGAGGGAGCCGTCGAGATTCCTTCGCTTCGGCGAAGAGTCAGCAGCGTGAACACGCAGGGACCATAGGTCGTCTGGAGAAAGCCCTCTGGGCCCCTTATCGATGCCGGTCTCGCCGCAGATCGCGCGCCCTGAGTACCCAGGGCACGTAGGACTGCGATTCTGGAAGCGTCCACGGGACCTTGGGCCGTGACTCAGAACGACGAGATTTCTCGCGGAATCCGGAGCCTGCCTCTAACTTTTTGCCGGGATGGTGCTCCGCCGCGCCATCTCCGTCATGGTCACCCACTCAATGTTGTTGCCGAACACCTTTTGAATCCTCTCCGCCAAGGCGGTCAGGCCTTCCAGCCCGAGTCCCGTACCTTGCGTGTAGAGCGACTGCCAGTGGGTGAGCAGTATTACGGGATACCCGGAGTCAATCAACTGTCGGATCCGTCCTGTGCGGCCGTCCGCGGAAAGCACCTTATCAATGTTGTCGTTGATGAACTGCAACCGCTCGCTAGGCGGCTTCTCCATACTCCAAAAGAGGTCCGCGAAATTCGCAGGTACACTAACCACAGCCTGCCCACGCTCGGCGTCCCGGTATTCCACCGTGCAATGGCGCGGCTCTCCCCAATCCGTACCGTATAGGAAATACCACGTGAACTTGCGATTGAAGACCTGCCACTGTGCATCGGACAGTGCCTTGGCATACTTCGTTTCCACGTCAATTCCCGATACCCACGGCGACGTGATGCCAGGAGCGTTCAGCCCCACGTTTTTGAGAATCGTGAAGGCCAGAACGAAATACTCAACGACCTCCTCAGGCGGGGCCCCGGTGATCCAGACGTCCTCGAAGATGTGCTGGTATTGCCCCTTCTTCAGATCGTACGCCCGCAGGTGAGTGAGGAACTCCGGGGTAATGTCGAATCGGGGTTGGATCCGCTCGCGCACCACTTGCAGGAAATCCTGCAAGTGCTCTGCAGGCACGCGCTTCAACGATTGGTCCAGCCGTCCCAGACAACTGGGCATGGGGATGATCGTCAGCTTTCCGCGAAGATCGTACTTATCGAATGTATCGGCCACGCGCTGCGTGAAAGCGCGAGGAACAAGGAAGGGGGTCTCGTAACCGGGGATTTCGTAGAAGAGGGGATCCACCGGCGAGCCGTCGTCAATAATCAACGAGAAGGGAATCTTGCCGGAGGCCAGGGCCAGAGGCTTGCCCTGAGCCCCCGAAACCAGCGCTGCGGCTATGCCCGTGCCCGCACGTTTCAGCGATTCCCGCCGTGAGATGACTTGCTGCGCCGCCCCTCGTTCGGTGCCCGGAGCCGACTCAGAGTGTTCGCTCAACAGATCCAGAACGCCATATAGGTCATCACCTGCCATATTTTGGAGGTCCTCTTATCCTCGCCGATGTGTGCACGATCTGATTCGCCCATCATGGACGAGGCTCGTAGGATGGTCAAGCGGCATAGAGTCACCGACCGACCGCACGAAACGGTTCAACGGGGTCGGGGCTAGGCGCGACGGAAAACGCCCACCCAGAATCCCTTGCCAGCGGGCCTGGCGTCACAGCGCTTCCTCCTCGATGGACCCAAACGGCGAACTAGAGAGGCTAGCGCGATTTCCGTCTATAACGGCGTCCGCTCTCTATTTTCCTCACGCGTCTTTCATTCGTAACGCAGGGCCACCATCGGGTCCACTTTCGTTGCCCGCCGCGCGGGGACGTAGCCGGCCAGCAATGAGACGACTGCCAGAGTTGCTGAGACGGCAAGGTATGTCAGCGGGTCGGTAGCGCTGACCGTCACAAAATTGCGAACGACGCGCGCAGCCGAGACTGCACCTGCCAGACCGATGGTCAAGCCCGCACCGACGATAACGAATCCCTCTCCCAATATCATTAGTAGGACATCCTGCGAGTTTGCGCCAAACGCCATGCGGATGCCGATCTCTTGGGTGCGTTGGCCCAGAGTGTAAGATATGACGGCATAAACGCCGATGATAGCGAGAGTCAAACCCAGTATTCCGAAGGCACCGGCCAACACGGCACCAATTTCAAAGATCAAAAGGCCGACCAGCGTGTTGAGCGCCTCGGTCATCCTTGGTGCGTCAAAAACGGGCAAGTCGGGCGCCAAACTCGCAACCACGCCCTCGACCTCTGGGATCATCAGTTCGGGTGGCCCTGCCGTCCGCACTTGTACGGTTTCCAAGGAGTTCGTCTCGTAATGCTGGGCGTACGGGACATAGAAGTAGGCGTCGATGGGCCACGACGGCACCACTCCAAGGAATCGCGAGTTTCTGGCAACGCCCACCACCTGCATCGGATGGTTCGACTCTCGTGACATAGTGAACTGCCGGCCGACCGGGTCTTGGTTGGGCCAGAATCGCTTGACCATGGTCTCATTAACAATCGCGATGTACTGAGACTTCTCATCGTCGGCCTCGGTGAGGGTGCGACCACGCACTATAGGGATGCGCATCCAGGAGCCGAATAGAATCCCCGCCACGCCGCCCGCGATTGCCAGGAGCACGCTCTCCATCAGCAACTGGCGGACCAGGCGACTGCGCGGCGCGCCCAACGCAGCCCGAGTCACCATCTCACGCTCGCGTGCTGTGGAGCGGACCAGAAACATGTTCGCCACGTTGACGCACGCCAGCACCAGCACGATTGTCGTGAGGCCAAGGAATAGTCCCGAGAGGACGACCACGAGGCTACCAGCCTGGGGAATCGGCCGGGCGCCTAGTTCAGGGTGCACTTTGACGGTAAAATCCTTATCGGTATCCGGATATTGCTGCGAAAGGCGGCGGGCCACGCTGTCGAGGAATGCCTGCGCTTGTTGAAAGCTCTCCCCGGGCTGCAAGCGGGCGCCCACAAAGACAAAGCGAGCGGCGCGATTGGTTATAAAATCGGCGCCTGGCCGCCGTAGACAGCCATACCCAACGGAAAATAAGCCTGTGGGGCTGACAGAAGATTAATCCCGTAGAATCCCTCCGGAGCCACGCCTACAATCGTCACGGGATGCCCGTCGACGGAGACTTTCGCGCCAACAATCTCAGGGTCTCCGCCGAAGCGCCCCGTAGCGGTCCGGAATCGGTTCGTGTTACGCAAGTTCGGTACCAGGCGTCCTGGCAGGATCGGCTCGAACGAATTGTCAGGAGAGGGCCCTCCCAGACGCGGCCTGGGCGAAGGATTTCTGGCAAACTTCAAGGCTTCCGTAACGTGATTCGAAAGATGGCATAGTAACCAGGCCTGTCAGCTCTTACGCCGATTCTCGGTAGTAGTCGTTGATCAGGCCACCCAGCACTGGACGAGACCGGATGCAGCCGGTTGCCGGGGGCTCCTCGCCGCTGTCGGGAACTTGCTGCTTAAGGCCCTGGTGAGGACGGCGTTTCGTAAAATACCCCACGTACTCCTTCAGCACGTAGCGAAGGTGCCTTTCGTTCAGCACAATGATCTGGTCCAGGCATTCTTCTCGCACACTGCGCACCCAGCGTTCCGCGTAGGCGTTGAGATTGGGCGTGCGCTGGCAGCTTAATGATCTTGGTCCCACTCGCTTCGGCAAAAACGTCGAAGGCGTCGCCGAACTTGCTATCGCGATCGTGGAGGATAAACTTGGGCAAGCGGTCGTGGTGGACCGCGAGATTTCGCAACTGCTGAACCACCCACCCGGCGTGCGGATGCTCCGTCACGTTGACTAGCAGGAGGCGCCGCCTGTGCAATTCCATGAAGAACAAAACGTAGAACGTCCGCAGCCGCGCCGTGGTGACGGTGAAGAAGTCAGTAGCCCAGATAAAGTCTTTGTATTGGCCCAGGAAGCGCGACCAAGTTAAGGGTCGTTTGTTGACCGGTGGCGGTCCGAGCCCGTGACGCCGGAGAAGACGCACGACCGTGCTGCGACCCACCTGCAGTGCCAGCTTTAACATCTCGCCTTGGATCTTTCTGCAGCCCCAGTTGGGATTCTCTCGAGCGAGCCGGATGACCAAGTCTTGGATCTCCTCGGTTAGCGGAGGCCTTCCGACTCGACGCCGCCGCCGGAGGGTCCAATGCCGTCGGACGATTTCTCGGTGCCAGCGAAGCAACGTGTCAGGTCGCACGATCAAGAGGGCCGCGGCCAGCCGCTGCTTGGAAAGGCGCAGGGCCGCTAGCAACAAGGCTAGTTTCTCCAGATGCCCGTAAGCAGGTTTCCGGCTCAATTGTCGCTGCATGATCAACAGTTGCTGGCGGAGGAGCAGGATCTCGCGGTCCTGGTCACGGAAGAGCAAGCAGGACAGCAGCGAGAAGATGGGCGCAAGGAGGAGTAGGTGGAAGTAGTAGAACATGCCCATGAGGGTCGCAGAGGCGGGGAAGGAGGTCAAGATGGAAGGAGAAGGGTTGGAATGAGAAGGGAAAGCTTACAGACCTTAGTCGACCTTTCTATTTCTAGCGCGGACGAATTTTGGACCACTACGGTCCATTCAGCAGGTCTTTCGGTCCTTCGACGCTCGCATGAATAATCCGCTCTTTGTGGCCGATTGAGTTTTTGGCAACGACACGTGTGTCAAGCCATTTCAGAATGTAACTTTCGGGTGAGCCGTCAAGCCGTCTAAAATGTAACCCGAGCCTACATGCGTTGTCTGTGGCAAATTCGACGGTCGTACCGGCTTCAATGAGCATTTCCGTTGATTGGAACTGGTGACGAAGAGCGAGGATAACGTCCTGTGCAGGTCACAGCACACGCGCGTTCGCCTGCGGTGGCAGTTCAGAAGGCCGCGAGAAGAACTGGTCAGCTAGTAGAAAGGCAACGGAGCCATCGGGTCGGACATCGAGGCCTCTTGAGATAGCGGAAGATTCGCCTTTGGTTCCCTCCGGCCCAGGAGGCGTGAGCCTGCTCCTCAGCTACCCTGTACAGAGGCGCAGCTCCGATTGGGTGTTTTGGCTCGATAACGCGTAGCACGCTGGTTAGAACCGACGATCGCCAATCACGCTAGCAACTCCCCAACGACATTTCCTGCCACGTCCGTCAACCGGAAATCGCGGCCCTGGAACTTGAAGGTGAGCCTCGTGTGGTCGAAGCCGAGCAACCGAACAATGGTCGCGTGCAGATCGTGCACGTGGACTCTGTCGGCGGTGATGTTGAAGCCGAGGTCATCGGTCTCGCCGACACGTGCGCCGGGTTTGATGCCGCCGCCCGCGAGCCATATCGTAAAGGCGTTGGGATGGTGATCGCGACCGTTTGCCTGTCCCACGGGGTTGCCTTGAACCATCGGCGTGCGTCCGAACTCACCACCCCAGATCACCAATGTGTCGTCGAGCATGCCGCGCTGTTTCAAGTCCTGGATGAGCGCCGCGGAGGCCTTGTCAGTGTCGCGGCAATTTTTCGTCAAATCCTCGACCAGTCTATCGTGCTGGTCCCAGGCCTCGTGGTAAAGCTGCACGAAGCGCACGCCGCGTTCGAGCAGCCTTCGCGCCAGCAGGCAGTTGTTGGCGAAGGAGGGCTTGCCGGGCTCGGCGCCGTACAGCTCGATCGTTTCCTTCGACTCTTTCGAGAAGTCCATCAAATCCGGCGCGCTGTCTTGCATCCGGAACGCCATCTCGAAGGAGTTGATGCGTGTCGAGATTTCCGGATCGCCCGTTTCGGTGAGCCGGATCCTGTTCAGACTATTGACGGTGGAGAGCGTGTCGCGCTGAAGCTGCTCGTCAACGCCGGGCGGATTGGACAAGTAGAGCACCGGGTCACCGCCGGTGCGGAACTGGACGCCCTGGTAAACGGTAGGCAAGAAGCCGCTACCCCAGCAAGCATTGCCTCCGCTCGGCCCCTTCGCACCAGAACTGAACACTACAAACGCCGGCAAGTCTTTCGTCTCGGAGCCAAGGCCGTAGATCGTCCAGGCGCCCATGCTGGGCCGGCCGAACTGCATCGTTCCGGTATTCATCAGCAGCTGGCCGGGAGCGTGGTTGAAAGCGTCGGTCGTCATGGACTTCACTATGGCAATTTCGTCCACGACCTTGGCGGTGTGGGGAAGCAGCTCCGAGAGATAAGTGCCCGTTTGGCCGTATTGGGCGAATTTGAATTTAGGCCCAAGCAGCTTGGAATTGGGGTTGATGAAGGCGGCCCGGTAGCCTTTCAAAAGGTCGGGCGGCGGAAGCGTGCCGTCGAACTTAACGAGCTGCGGTTTGTAATCGAACAGTTCGAGATGGCTCGGTGCCCCAGCCATGAAGAGGAAGATGACGCGCTTCGCCTTGGCGGGAAGGGGCGGCGTCTTGAGGGCCAAAGGATTGGCCGGCGTGGTCGAGGCGTAACCCGCCTCCGCTAGCAATTGACCGAGCGCGATAGCGCCCAGCCCCACTGAGCATTGCTGAAGAAACCAGCGCCGCGAAACTTCCTTGGGCTTGAGACCGCGATAAAGATGATCTTGGCAGGTCATTTGATTATCCCTCTTGTGGCGTCGGTCTAATGCCGCCCGGTGCACGGGCGCGAAGGTCGGCGCTTTTTGAATTGCCGTAGCTCAGCTAATCTTGCCCAATAAAACGACAAATGCTCGGCAAAGGGCGCTGGCTCCGCTGTGGCAATCCAAGGCGGGCTCCGCCCGCAAGTTGCAGCTACTCCTTCGTAATCGTCTCGTCTAGGTTCAGCAGGACCCTGGACAATGCCGTCCAACCGGCTAGTTCGCCTGCCGTCTCCCCTCGCGGGAGGAGGGCAGAGAGCGACAGATTCCCGCCCAGCATATCCCAGGGATCTAATTCGCCATCCGCATACCGATGTGTTTCCTTGTTGAGGAAGGCGATCAATTCTGCTTGTTCAGCCGGGCTGGGCTTTCGAGCCAAGCAGCGGCGGAAGGCATAAGCCAGCCGCTGTGAATCCGTGGCTCCGCCCTCGAGCAGGGCTCGCGCCGCGAGTGCCCGCGCTGTTTCGAGAAACAGAGGCTCGTTCAACGTCGTTAACGCTTGGAGCGGCGTGTTGGAACGCACGCGCCGCACGCAAGCCATGTCGCCGGTGGGGGCGTCGAAGGTCTGTAGCATCGGGTAAGGCACCGAGCGATAGCGGAAAGTATAGAGGCCGCGGCGGTAGCGCTCCGATCCCTTGGATTCGTGCCAGGGCTTGGGGCCATAACTTGCCGGCGGCACGAACAGGAAATCGGGCGCCGGCGGATAGACGCTGGGCCCACCCACTTCCGGGTTGAGCAATCCGCTCGCGGCGAGCGCGATATCGCGGACCGTTTCCGCCTCCACCCGGAAGCGCGGCCCACGGGCGATCAGCCGGTTGTACGGGTCTTTCTCCAGAAGATCCGGCGTCATGCGGGACGACTGGCGATAGGCAGCGGAATTCACGATCAACCGGTGCAGATACTTCAAGCTCCAGCCGCGTTCCATGAAGTCCACGCTGAGCCAGTCGAGCAATTCCGGATGCGACGGCGCCTCGGCCTGCGTCCCGAAATTCTCAGCGGTCGCGACGATGCCCGCGCCGAAGTACGCCTGCCAGACGCGATTAACAATGGAGCGCGCCGTGGTAGGTGATTTGCGGTCTACCAGCCAGCGGGCGAACGTCAACCGCGTCGGCTCGCCGTTTTGCCAGGATTCGTCTTTAGGAAGCGGATGGAGGAAGGCCGGCACTCCCGGCGTCACCAGCTTGCCGGGCTTCAAGAAATCCCCCCGCGTGAGGACGTGCGTTTCGCGCCGCTCGTCCCGCTCCTGCAGCACGAGTTGCGTCGAGCCTTCGGGGTATTGCGTCCAGAGCGCGGCAATCTGATCACTCTCGGCGCGCCATTCTGGGACGGTCGTCAGCCAGTATCGGAACACAGCAGCAGTTTGCTCGGGGCTGCGCTGCGCGCGAGGGATGCTGAGAATATCCCGCACCTGCAGGGGCAGGAGATCGGCTGTTGCCCCGGGCGTGGTTGTCATTGAGAGCCGGATTCGGCCCAGATTGTTGTTCTGGTTGTCGTCGCTGTTCCAGCCGCCATGACTCTGCGTAAGATAAATGGTCAACAGGGTGCCGCTCGGATTCGCGATTGGCTTCTCTGCGGTAAACACCGCCTTGCGGGGCTGGTTGCGCAGTCCGGGACCGACGTCGAGCCCCCAAGCTGTTTCATCCTTGCCGTCAATGGCGAACTCGACGGGGCCGGTGACGCGTCGCTTGCCGCTCTTATCGTCAAAGATAGGTTCGAGCGGCGCCTCCGGCGGATTCACGTCCGCTGTGGCGCGAGCGAATTTGACTTTGGTGATTTTGGTGGGAGCGTCGGCGGGCGCCTCCTCCATTTCGAACTCCGTCAGTGCACCCGCGCCCTTCGTGGACCGCCCCGGCCCGCCCCGCGGCAAGTTGGGGTCCATCATCACTTCCAAACGAAAGGCCGTGATGTTTTGCACGTCAGTGCGATACGTCATCTTCACGCGGTGTTTGGTGGGCGCGTAACCCTGACACAGGAACGAACCATCTTTCTTGGGTAGATACTTCTGCCCGCTCGTCGAGATGTCCTCAATCTGGGGCCGGAGCACGCTCCATTCCGGCTGGCCCTGCGTCACCTGCTCTTCCCATTGCGCCATACGCTCTTCCCAGCCGGGGTTGCTGTGGCGGAGATCCGTCTCGATGGCGCCAATCTTCCGGAAAGTCTCCTCCCGCCTTTTCTCCTCCTGCGGCGTGTAGACCGTGATGCTCCCCTCATAGCTGTTATTGAGAAACGCAAACATCCGGTAGTACTCCTCCTGCAGGAGCGGGTCAAACTTATGGTTGTGGCACTGAGCGCATTGGATCGTGATCCCCAGCACGCCCTTGCCGATCGCGTCCATGCGGTCGTACATCGCTTCCATGCGGAACTGTTCGGGGTCGATGCCGCCCTCCTCGTTAATCATGGAGTTGCGCAGGAAGCCCGTGGCCACGATCTGGTCCTGCGTTGCGTGTGGTAGCAGGTCGCCGGCAATCTGGTCGATGATGAATTCATTGTAGGGCATGTCGCGGTTGAGGGAGTTGATCACCCAGTCGCGATAGAACCACACCTGGCGCTGCTTGTCCTTTTCAAAGCCATCCGAGTCGGCGTAGCGCGCCGCGTCCAGCCACATGCGTCCCCACTTCTCGCCGTAATGCGGGGAGGCCAGCAGGCGCTCGACTTGCTTCTTATAGGCCGTAGGACCCTTGTCGGCGAGGAAGGCATCCACCTCTTCCGGAGTTGGCGGAAGGCCAATCAAATCGAGACTCAGCCGGCGTAGCAGCGTCACCCGGTCGGCTTCCGGCGAAGGTTTAAGGCCCTCCTTTTCTAGCCGCGCCAGAATGAAGGTGTCGATGGGATTCTTCGGCCAGGTCTGGTCCATCACCTTGGGCACCGGCGGCCGAAGCGGGGCGACAAATCCCCAGTGCTTCTTGACCTGGCCAGGCGTAGGTGCAGCCGCAACCTCTTCCCCCTTTGCGCCCTGGTCAATCCAGAAGCTTATAAGGTTGATCTCATCCTCGGAGAGCGGCGGCGCGCCATAGGGCATCTGCGGCTTGTTGAGCCCAAGTAGCCGGCGCACGAGCGCACTGTCCTTCGAATCGCCGGGAATGATGACTTTCCCATTCGCGCTCCCCTTGAGGATCGAAGCCAGCGAATCCAGGCGCAACCCGTTCTGCTGGATGCCCGGACCATGGCATTGATAACAGCGTGCCGCAAGGATGGTACGGATTTGTGTGGCGTACATCGTAGGAGCGACGCCCGTGGGCGTACGCGACGGCACAGGGGCCGTCGTCGCCACAGCCCCCGCTGCTTCCGGTGTAAGCTCGTTGATCCAGGCTCGAATTAGCCTGATCTGCTCTGCGGGGAGCGCGTCGGCACCCAGAGGCATGCGGGGCCCATCGGCCGAACCCAAAACGCGCTTTACCAGCAAGCTCTCCGCTCCCTTACCGGGAACGATGACCTTCCCCGAAACGCCTCCCTGTAACGCTCCTTGCTCCGAATCTAGCCGCAGTCTTCCTTGCGGCTCCTCCGCGCCATGGCACTTGATGCATGAAGCTTGAAAGATTGGGCCGATGTCACGGTTGAAATCGATTGTGGCGGAAGGTGCTGGGGAAGCTTGCGTGTTAGGTGGGGTGGGGCGCGGAGCGCGAGCGGGCGCCACTTTGACCGATGCTGTCAGCAGGGCTCCGATCGAAACACCTGCGAGAGCAACCTTGGCTTTTGCCCCAGTCTGGCAAAGACTACAAAACAGCGAGAGTTTCATGAGCCGGGAGTCCTCGCGTGGTCCATCCCCACACCGAAACATACGCCGCTCGACGCTCCGATTCAAGGGTGTGGTCAAGATTCAGACTGTCGCTGCCGGGGATTACCCCTATGCATGAGGTCACCTTTGCGTTGCAGCTCAACATCCTTTAGCGAAGCCCTTTAGGCCGTCTGACCGCAGTGAAGAGAGCGTAGGGAGATCGGGTAACTACGGGTTTTCACGTCAAGGCAAGCTTGGCCACGATCCCGCTACCCTCGCAGCGAATCCAGCGGCGGATGTAACGGTCGAGCGCATCGGCGATTTACGGGGCTACGACCTGCCCGCCTGCATGCGCAATCGACCGCATATGGTGTTGCTATGAAGATGAAACCATGAGACACGCCTGTGAACCTCGTAGGTTTAGGAACATTCGCTGTGGTCCGACGCCAGCGCGGGGCGAAACCCACCCCCAAGCTCAGATCCTTGCAAGTCGCTGCAGATGGGACACTTGTCAGCCAAACTCAGAATTGTGCCTGTTGACCGGCTTCCTCATTTTTCGGGTTCTGGGATGCGCCCCAGTAGCGAGCCGACGGCGAGGAGTCGTCGGTCCAGGCGTCGCAGCGTGCGGGCGTGGGTATCATCGAGCTGGCCGCGATACCCCCGATGAGCTACGGTTGTTTTTATGCCACTTTCCGCACCGCCGCACAAGCACAAAACCAACTGAGCCTCAGAAATCCCCAATTGGAAGAGAATAACGCTTCGTAAGGGACGCGGGTGCCAATCCTCAATTTTGCTGTGTCTCTGTCCGTGACTCGGACCTGAGGATTCTGAAGGATATGCGTATGCGAATCATTCAGGATCGCGTTTGCGACGACGCTGGGTAGCACCACGCTGTAGTCGCGGTAGGTCAAAGAGCCAAGACTTACTGAGGACGATGAACTGGGGGGTGTGAAGATTACTCCTGCCTGGATGCCAGGCGATGGGTTCCCTGAAGATGATATTGTAGCTGGCGTTAGTCCGAGGTCTCGGGAGCGGTTTCGGTCAGCTTCTACAACAGCGACATCAATAAGTATTTCGGCCTTGCGTGGTCGAGGTCGTGAAT
>DATJKY010000552.1:0-9626 GCA_035490955.1 Terriglobia bacterium
GCTCTCGATCGTTGTGATCTCTTCAAAGAACTGGCGGATCTCGAGTTTGACGCCAAGTTTATCCTCGACGATTCGCACCGCTTCGACCAACACGAGCGAATCAGCACCCATTTCTACGAACGACGCATGAATATCAATCTCGGAGGGGTCGACACGGAGCGTTTCGGCAACGAGCTGGCGCGTATAGGTTAAAATCGCCACGCGCTGCGCCTTCCGACTATCGCGGGCTGGTTGGGAAACGGTCTGACTGTCGTTCATGGCAGGTACCTTTGCGGCAATCCAATACGGCTTGCGTTGAAAGGCGTAGGTAGGGACGGAAACCGGATTACGGGCAAAAGCCGCGTCAAAGCCGGACCAGTCAATATCGGCTCCCCGGACATAGGCTTCGGCTACGCTTTCCGACAACACGGACCAATCGCTCTTTTGACGCATCAAGGAAGGAAGCCAGACCGCGGATGGCTTCTGACGTTTGCCCAAAAATGTCAGCACGGGGCTGGGGCCGATCTCTATGAAGAGTCCAAGGCCCCGATCAAGCAAGACAGACAGGCCTTGCAAAAATTGCACTGGCTCGCGGCAGTGTCGACGCCAATAAGCAGCATTCGGAACCACCCCTGAGGCCAGCGGTTGGCCCGTCAGGTTCGAGATCAAGGGCAATTTTGGAGCTTGAAAGTCGATTTTGCTGGCAGTGCGTTCAAAGGCCTCCAGGATAGGGTCCATGACTGGGGAATGAAAAGCGTGGGTCACCTTTAATGGGCTGGTTTCTATGCCTTCTCCATGAAGCTCGCTGAGGACTTGCTGCAGTGCTGGCGTCCGACCAGAAATCACCACGTTCTGCGGCCCGTTGACCGCGGCGATACTGAGGTCGTGAGAATGCGGAGCCAGTGCCCGTGCCACCCGGGAGTAATCGGCATAAACGGCAACCATGCTGCCGCGCTCAGCCAGCGTTTGCATGAGACGCGCGCGTTCCACGACCAGCTTGAGGCCGTCTTCGAGACTCATGACCCCCGCAATACAGGCTGCGCAATATTCGCCGAGGCTATGGCCCAACACCGCCTCGGGTTCAAAGCCCCACGAACGCCATAAACAGGCGAGGGCATATTGCAGCGAAAACAGCGCTGGTTGGACATGAACCGCCGCTTTGAGAAGCTTCTCCAGGTAATCCCCATCCTCCTCGGGGTACAAGATGGTCGGCAGCGGCTTTTTCAGCATGGGTTTGAGGATTTCCGCGCAATCATCTATCGCTCGCCGAAATCTCGGATGAGACTGATAGAGTTCGCGTCCCATACCCGGATAGACACCGCCTTGTCCGCTGAACAGCAACGCGGGCCGCAGGGGTTTGGCAGGCGGCTCACCGCCCACCACAAGGCCTGGAGCTGACCGGCCCGCGCGAAAGGCTGCCAGCCGTTCGCGTCCCTGTTCTCTATCGGCCGCACACACGGCCACTCGCCGTTTGAAGTGGGTGCGAGTCGTATTGGCGCTGAAACAGAGGTCGGCAAAGGCCACGGACGGATCTTGGGCGAACGACCGCTCATATCTGTCCGCCAGATCATGCAGCGCCAGCTCAGATTTGGCCGACAGGGTGAGGATATGGATGGTGCGGTCGACATCTGGACGACGCGGCTTGCTTTGCGGTGCCTCCTCAAGAATGAGATGCGCGTTGCTGCCGCTGGCACCAAACGAACTCAGTCCGGCCAGGCGGCGTTTCTGGCCTCGAGGCCATCGTGTCAAATCAGCCACGGGCCTTATCTTCAGCGCCTCCCAAGACACTTCCGGATTGGGTTGCTCGACGTGGAGGGTCGGCGGGAGTTGTTCGTAGCGTAAGGCCTGCACTAGTTTTATCAAACCCGCAACACCCGCTGCCGACTCGAGGTGGCCAATGTTGGACTTCACCGACCCCACCAGCAGCGGGTGGTCCCGGCCTTCGGCCTGTCCCAGGACAGTACCGAGCGCTCGGGCCTCGATCAGGTCACCGATCGCTGTTCCCGTCCCGTGCGCTTCCACATAATCGATCTCCGCCGGCGCCACTCCTGCCTTGGCCAAGGCCTGCTGTATCAATTTTTGTTGAGCAACTCCGTTAGGAACGGTAAATCCGCTGCTGGCCCCGTCTTGGTTCACCGCCGAGGCGCGTATCACAGCAAGGATCCGATCCCCTGCCACTTGCGCATCGGAGTGACGCTTGAGCACCACCATGCCGCAGCCTTCACCGCGGACATAGCCGTTGGCGCTAGCGTCGAAGGTTTTGCAACGCCCATCCGGCGCCATCATGCCGGCAGCTGATAACGTAACGTACAGCCGCGGGGTGAGGATAAGATTGACCCCACCGGCGAGCACCTGGTCGCATTCCCCAGCCCGCAGACTTGCGCACGCCAGATGAATGGCGGATAGTGAGGAAGAACAGGCTGTATCAACAGCCATAGAGGGCCCTTGGAAGCCTAAAATATAAGACAGCCGGCCCGCACAGGCGTTCAACGGCGTCCCGGTATTGAAATAGGGATATGCCTGCTTCTGATCCTCCTGTTCTATCTGGAGCACACCGTAATCGCTGGATGTGACTCCTACAAATACGCCTGTGGCACTCCCCATCAGTCGCGCGGGAACAAGGCCAGCGTCTTCGAGCGCTTCCCAGGCCACTTCCAGGATGAGACGTTGTTGGGGGTCCATGCCCTGTGCTTCACGCGCAGAAATTCCAAAAAAGGCGGCATCGAATTGGTCTACCGCGCTAAGGAAGCCGCCGTGCCGGGTATACGTTTTGCCAGGTCGGCCTGGCTCTGGATCGTAATAGGCTTCAATATCCCAGCGCTCGCGCGGGACCTCAGTGACCGTATCCTGACCGTCCCGGATCAGCTCCCAGAAGGACTCCGGGTCATCTGCACCGGGCATGCGACATCCCATCCCGATAACAGCGATTGGCTCGGTTCCCGCCTGCTCGAGACGCTCGACCTTCCCGCGCAGCTGCTTGATGGCAACGAACGCCTTCTGCAGGGGAGTCAACTCGTCGGAGGGGGTTGTTGTCACGTCCCCTATCCTTTTCCGACCAGAGCTGCGAGCTCATCGTCAATGAATGTCGCGATCTGGGTATCGGAAAGATGGTGGACATCGATCTCGGTTTGGGCCTCCTCTGCCGTGGCAGCGTTCGCTAATTTCGCGGCCGGCCCCGTCCGGTCCGGCCCTGGCCCGCCCGGGAAAAAAAGCTCAAGCAAATAACCGGCGAGCGCTTCAATATTGGGATAGTCGAACGCTACCGAAGAAGGCAGAGGGCAACCCAATTGGGTCTCAACCCGACCCTTGAACTCCAGGGCGGTCAATGAATCCAGGCCCATATCGAAGAATCCTTGCCTGGAATCAGGCAGGGATTTGTCTTCGAAATGCAGCACTGCGCTCACTTGCTCCTGCAGATAAGAGACCAAGAAATCGAAGCGGTTCCGGACCGCCGTCGCGCGTAATTCATCCAGGACGGCAGACGATTCAACTGACCCTTCACCGTGAACCACCGTGCCCAGAAACTCGAGCACGGGCTGCCTGCCGCGGATCTCATACAGACTTTTCACGCGCGTCCAATCCGCATTCACGACGATCTCTCGGCTCTGATCAGCTCCGAGAAGACGGCGAAGCAAGGCAAGTGCCGTTTGCGGCGGCAGCGCCTTGAAACCGCTGTCCGCAATGCGCTGGCCGATTATGTCGTCAACCAGCCCACCTCCTTGCCACGGCCCCCAGCCGATACTGAGAGCGGGAAGGTGAAGTCCCCGGCGGTACTCAGCTAGGCCATCCAGAAAGGCATTAGCCGCCGTGTAATGGGCCTGGAAGGCCGTGCCCAAGACAGACGAGACAGACGAGAAGGAGACAAAAAAGTCGAGCGCGCGATGTTGGGTCACGCGGTGCAGCACCCAGGCCCCGTCCACCTTGGGAGCAAGTACGTCGTGCAGGCATCCGGGGTCGACCTCGCTTATCGACCGGGGGATCAAGACGCCGGCCGCATGGATCACCCCGCTGAGCGTGAACCTGCTGGCCTCGATCTGATCGAGAATCCCTCGAACGGCAGCCTCATCGGTAATGTCGGCCTGAGTCACCAAGACGCGTGTTCCCTGCTGCTGGAGGAAGTCCAGGGTCTTGCGCGCCTGCCCACCAGCCCCGCGACGACCCACCAGAACCAACTGCCCAGCATCGTGCTCCGCCAACAGACGCGCTACGTGCAACCCCAATGCACCCAGGCCACCAGTGATCAAATAGGACCCATCTGACTTGAGACGCGGGAGCTCCGAGGTTATAGGCGATGAGCTCTGGAGTCGCGCGACATAGCGTTTGCCGCCCCGCAGCGCGATACCGTCCTCCCCGTCGGGATCAAGTAGTTCCTGCAAGACGGCTTGCGTTTCCTCGGCGCTGGGCTCCGGACTCACGTCGATCAATCCGCCCTTCAACGCGGGGTGCTCCAGGAACAAAGAGCGACCCATTCCCCACAATAATGACGGGAAGGGAGACGATAGACCCGAACCCCCGGCACTCGTTGCTGCCCGGGTCATCAGCCACAGGCGGGGCGGGGTCTTGCAGCGGGCAAGGGTTCGGGCGAGCCGAACAACCTGTATTAGGTTCCTCTCTCCCAGTTCCTGAGATGGCCGCTCCAGATCAGGGTCCGAAGGCCACAGATAAACGACCCCTTCGAGCGCGGTCTCGGCCGCGATTTCTTCCAGGAGGCGCCAGTACTCGCCCTCGTTCGTTGGATCGATGGTCCATAAGTTGGCCGCAGCGCGCTCATACGCGCGGCCCGGGACAACGCGGATGACGCGTTGCCCGACATCCCGCATAGGTTGAGCCAGTTCGAATGCCTCATTGTCTGTCAGAAGGACCCACGCTCCGGCCTGGTCCCTAGTAGACCATGCATCCCGACGCCTCTCATTGGCGCTCGCCTTTTCCAGCCAGACTAAACGGTAGCACAACCCGTTCTGCGCTTCGCTTGGCGCTTGACGGTGCTGTCGAATCAACAAATCGCTGAACTTCGGCAGAAACTTCGCCTCCTCCGCCGTGAGCTCGCAACCGGCTTCGAGATACCGGGCCAGAGCTTCTGCGTCGCCTTGTTTCAAAAGTCGGATAAGTGGTGAAGCTGCCGGGGAGGATTGTCGTCGGACAACCGCGCTGTCGCTGAACCAATACCGTTTGCGCTGAAAAGGATAGGTCGGCAGGTCTGTCCGGCGTCGGTTGTACGGGGAATCGAAGCCCACCCAGTTGATCGGTACGCCGCCAAGATAGAGCTCGCTCAGGCTGTTTGCCAACATCGCCCAATCCGGCTGGCCTTTGCGCAGGCTAGGCAGATAAAACTCCCGAGACCGCGCCGGGTCATCCGAAGCCTGTGCTCGCGCCATCCCCACAAGTACGGGATGCGGTCCCATTTCCACAAACGCCCTAATCCCGTGTTGGCGGAGTCTAGCAAGACCAGCGGCAAATAACACTGGCATCCGGATATGACGACACCAGTAGGCAGGATCAGTGACCTCCCGCTTCACAAAATCTCCCGTCATATTGGAAACCAATCGGATGCGAGGCGGGGAAAGGGATACGCCGCGGATGACCCGGTCGAATTCGGCCAGCATGGGTTCCATCAAGACCGAGTGGAACGCATGTGACACAATGAGTTCTTGACTTCGGATCCCGGCGGCGGTCAGGCGGGCAACCAGCAGCTGGACGGCAGTTTGTTCGCCGGACACAACGGTTTCAGTACTGCTATTGACGGCGGCAATCGACACATCAGCCCGAAGCTTGTTGATGATTGGAACGATCTGCTTTTGGCCGGCGAAGGCAACAACCATCGCGCCGTTGCGGGGAAGGGCCTGCATCAGACGACCGCGTTCGGCGATCAGCCGGAGACCATCTTCAACACTGAAAACCCCGGCAATACAGGCCGCCACGTACTCGCCGACACTATGCCCCATGACCGCGCCCGGTTGAACGCCCCAGGATAGCCACATCCGGGCCAGAGCATATTCAAGGGCGAAGAGTGCCGGTTGAGTAAAAGCCGTCTGGTGCAGATCGGACGTTGCTTCGTCAAACAAGAGAGTAGTAAGCGATTGACCGAGCAAAGGGTCAAGGATGCTGGCGCAATCATCAACCTCCTGTCGAAAGACCGGCTGCGTCTGGTACAGACTGGCGCCCATCCCCGGGTATTGAGAACCTTGCCCGGTAAACAAAAACGCCAAGAGCGGAGGGTCAGCGTCTCGAACTCTACCATGGGCCACCCACCGTTCTTGACAGCCCGACCGGAAGCGCTCGAGTTTGGTCCGCATTTCCGTCTTATCGGCGGCGGCGACTATTAACCGCTGCTCAAACACCGAGCGCGTCGTATTCGCCGTATAGCAAACATCCGCAAGAGATACCCGGTCAGGCTCGGCAAGACAGGCGGCGCATGCCTTGGCCTGGGCTTGCAGTGCCTCGGGAGAACGAGCGCTCAGAGTGAGAATATGGACAGGCCGTTCCAGGTCGGGTGCCGTGGCGGTCCGGGCGCATTCGTACCCAAATCCGCGGTCGTCAGTCGGTGGCGCTTCTTCAAGAACGACGTGCGCATTCGTGCCGCTGAAGCCAAAGGAACTAACACCGGCAAGCCGCGCCTTTCCCCCCGAGGGCCAAGCCAGTGTCCGACTGGCCACGAGGATCGGCATCTCTTCCCAGGGGATATGGGGATTAGGCGTGTTGAAATGCAGATGAGGGGGAATCTCCTGATGCCTAAGTGCGAGTACAACTTTCATGAGTCCGCCGATCCCGGCGGCCGCCTCGAGGTGGCCCAGGTTAGTTTTCACCGATCCCACGACAAGTGGGTCGTCTGGATGACGCGCCGCCCCGAAGACGGCGTTGAGTGCCCCAATCTCAATTGGGTCGCCTAGACTGGTCCCAGTCCCATGAGCTTCCACGTAATGGATTTGGTGCGGGCTGACGCCGGCGTTTTTCAGCGCCTCTCGAATGACCGCTTGCTGCGCAGGCCCATTGGGCACTGTCAGACCGCTGGTCGCACCATCTTGATTGATCGCGGAGCCTCGGATACAGGCAAGCACCTGATCCTGGTGAGGCATGCCGTCAGACAGCCGCTGGAGCACAATGAGGCCGCAGCCTTCACCACGGCCGAACCCATCCGCCGCCGCCGCGAAGGTCTTGCAGCGACCGTCAGGCGCGAGCATGCGACTCTTGGAAAAGTTGATGCTCGTCTCCGGGCACAGGATCAGATTGACTCCGCCGGCGACGGCCAGGTCACATTCGCGGTTCCGCAAGCTTTGGCAGGCGAGGTGAACGGCAACCAGCGAAGAGGAGCAGGCGGTATCGACCGCCAAGCAGGGGCCATGAAAGCCCAGGCTATAGGCCAAACGTCCCGCGGCGACGCTATGCGCTATGCCGGTGCTCATATACGCGTCGATCTCGGTCTCATCGCGGGACGTCAGGAGTACGCTATAGTCCTGATTGCAGATCCCTATGAATACGCCGGTTCGGCTGCCTTTGAGGTCGGCTGGCACCAGACAAGCATTTTCCAAAGCTTCCCAGCACACCTCCAGGAGCAGGTGCTGCTGTGGATCCATGCTGACCGCCTCGCGAGGCGAAATACCAAAGAACAGCGGGTCAAAGTCTTGCACCCGATGGAGGAACCCGCCATGACGTGTCACCATTTTACCTGGCGTCTTGAAATCGGGATCATAATAATGGTCGACATCCCAACGCGATGCGGGAACTTCGCCAATGGCATCCCTGCCCGCACGCAACAGTTCCCAGAAGGCCCTCGGACCTTCAATATCCCCAGGCAGACGGCACCCCATCCCAATGATCGCGATTGGCTCTTTTTGCCCTTGTTCAAGAGCCTCAAGTTTGGAGCGGGCAGCCCGCAAGGCATGTATCGCACGTTTGGTGGGGGAGAGAGTGTGTTCCGAAATGGGGGCAGCACTCATGACGAGAGCCTCCTCCCCTCGAGCTCCTCCAGTTCCCTGAGGAGAGTTGCCTCAGCCTCAGCCTCCGAAAGCTGTTCGAGCGTTTTGAGGTCACCGTCTTCTGAACCGTTCTCCATCGACGCTGGAGATGGAACGGTTGGCTGCAAGCGCAGTACCTCTCCGGCCAGATAATCGACCAGCGCAGAGACGTTTGGAAAGTCGAAAGCAAGCGTAGAAGGCAATGCACGGCCCAAAGCTGTCTGGAGAAGGTTTCTCAATTCGACTGAAGTGAGCGAGTCCATTCCCATATCAAAAAAGCCCTGTTTCGGATTAATCAATTTTGCATCTGGGAATCGCAGAACAGTTGCTAGCTGCGACATGACATGGCTGGTTAGCAGGGCGTGTCGTTCCACGGCCGGCGTGGTCTCAAGAACCTGACGGAACTCCGCATGTTCCTTGTGTTGTGCAGATTCCCCAAGCAGGAATTCGAGCAGATAGGGCGTTGGCGCTGTGCGTCGCAGGTAAGTTGACCAGTCGATCGGGACGACTCCCACCTGCGCCAGGTCCGAGTGGAAGATGCGCTCCAACGCGGCCAACCCCAAGCCGGGAGCGATACTTCCCATACCCTGGCCCGCGAGAAATTCCCCTGCTTGGACTCGTGCCGCATAGCCAATTTCGGACCATGCCCCCCAATTGATGCTGAGAGCGGGCAGGCCTTGGGCGCGCCGATCATGTGCCAGAGCGTCGAGAAATGCATTGGCGCTGACGTAGCTCGATTGTCCGACCGCCCCCAGCAGCGACGTTGCCGAAGAGAACAGAACAAAAAAGTCCAAGGGCAGGGATTGGGTCTGCTTGTGGAGGTGCCAAGCCCCGTCAATCTTGGGCGCCAGCACTTTGGCGAAGCGCTCGCTGGTTTGTTTCAACAGGGCGCCGTCATCGAGTATCCCGGCGGCGTGGACAATACCGCGCAATGGCGGCATTGTTTGCTTAAGACGAAGCAAGAGCTGAGCAACCTGCTCCGGGCTCGATATGTCGGTCTGGAAGACCGTCACTTCGGCGCCGGCCTGTTTGACTGCCTGGATCCGTACCTCGACTTCAGACGTAACGTCGCGCCGACTTACCAACGCCAAGTGGCCTGCGCCGAGTTCGGCCATCCACTTGGCCACCAGCAATCCCAGGCCCCCTAGACCACCGCTGATGAGATAGGTGCCATTCTTATGGAATTGAGGCGGCGAGGGCTGGGCCAGCGACAGCACCAGCTTGCCGGTGTGTTTGGCCTGTTGCATCAGCTTGAACGCTTGCTTGGCCGCCTGCACCGGAAACACTGTGTGCGGTATCGGCCGCAGCTGCCCGGCTGCAAGCGCCGCCACCACCTGCACCAACAGTCGCTGAATTACCTCCGGCTTCTCCCGATAGACCGCGAGCAGATCAAACGCTTCGTACCTGACACCAGGGGCGAGCGTCGCCACCTCCTGCGCCGATCGCACCTCGCGAACCCCGATCTCCACAAACCGCCCCCCAGGCCGCAGCAAGGTCAAACTCTGCGTGGCAAACTCCCCGCGCAACGAGTTAAGCACCACATCCACCCCCTCTCCCTTGGTCAGCCGACGCACTTCCTCGACAAAGTCCAACGAACGCGAATTCATGATGTGCGCCACCCCGAGGCCGCGCAGCACCTCCCACTTGCTCGCGCTCGCCGTGGCGAAGATCTCGGCCCCCACCGCCTGCGCCACC
>DATJKY010000553.1:0-2833 GCA_035490955.1 Terriglobia bacterium
CACCACCCACCTTGCTGAACGGATTGCCATGTTCTCCTCCCGACCCCTTCGCTGGTTTCACTGTGCTCGTATGTGTTGGACCGTTACTGCTGCTCCTTGGGCTTTACGGAGCCCCGATGGCACGTTGAGCAATTGATGAAATGCCCTTGTGGATTTGATTCGAGTTCCTGCATCTTCGCGAGCTGTTGGTTAATCGAAAAATGCATCACAGCCATCTCGCGGGCGGCCCGTTTGGGGCGCTTATCGTCCTTGGAGAAGTCATCTTCCTCATGGCAATACTTGCAGTTGACGCCCAGGGCGCGGCTGTAGCCCAGGTTCATGATGAGCAACAAGCGGGCAGCCGGAGCCTTCTTGAGGACTTCAAGCTGGATATTTTTGAACACCTGCCCAGCCGGCTCTTGCTCGTGCCCGGCGATCTGTCTGGAAATCCTCTGAACGAAGGCGTCGTTGACCTCCTGCGTCGATGGCTCCTTCGTCGCCACGGGAGTGGTGGCGGGTTGGGCTTGCTGAGACTGCGCCCTGCCCGTCACCTGCGTCCATCCCAACAAGACAATCGCGGATGCCGCCAACGCCCATCTAATCCTATCGCCGTCCATACGACCTCCTGAAGTAACATTATCCCGTCGGATTGCCGGGGTCAGGACCTTGATGGGCGCAATTCCGTCCGTCAGCCTTTCGCGGCAACGCCTCTCTCCGAGCCGCGCAGGAGCTTCAAGAACTCCCGCATGAAGAACGGCAGGTCCATCCAAGTTCGCGAGGTGACGAGATTTCCCTCCACTACTACTTCTGTGTTCTTGAACTTGCCCCCAGCGCGTTCGATATCCGGGGCCAGAGCTTCGTAAGTGGCGACGGTGCAGCCGCGGAGGGCGTCAACCGCAGCGAGGATCAGCGAGCCGTGGCAGAGCGCGGCGATAGGTTTCTTGCGTGCCACAAAATGCCGAACTATCTTCTGTAACTGTGGATCGTTGCGGAGATATTCTGGAGCACGCCCGCCACTCAGGATGATGGCGTCGTAGTGTTCGGGCTCAGTGTCCGCAAAAGCGATATCGGCAGGGATGCGGTAGCCGGGCTTCTCCACATAAGTATCCCAGCCGGGTTCGAAATCGTGTATCACCGAGTTCAAGACCTTTTTGGCGGGCGCACCGATGTGCACCTCGATCCCTTCTTCACGCAAGCGGTGAAAGGGATACCAGGTATCGAGTGATTCCGTTGCATCGCCGGCTACAAGCAGGACGCGTGGCATGGGTGAGACCTCCTGGGTGAAAGCGAATACCTATACTATACGAATCGTGACAGGCTTGTTGTTCCGCCTTCTGGCAGAGTATCGAGAGCGCGGCTCGATAAGCAAATTGAGTTACCTTCGTACCGCTCGTTTTCGCAGAAAGGTTTCGACTGCCTCCACCAATCCTATCATTGTCTCGTCCTCTTCCGGCGGACACACCGACACCTTCACTCCGTGGTGGGCCAGCGTGCGGCTGTACCCGTCCCCACCGCCGCGATGGTCGCGGAACTGTTCACGACTTCGATGAGCTTCTTCCCGGAGCCAAGCCTTTGCGCCGTGCCCATTAGGATGGTCACCTGCGGCGGGGTGGTGAAGACCACCAAGCCAATGTCGCCCCTAAGCCTCTTTGAACGAAGACCCCGAACTCGCTCAGGTTTGTGGGCTGTCGGTAATGGTAGGGTGCGAATTGGTCGGCATGGCCACCGCCGCGCTCGACCGCCTCGCCCAGGGCGGAACTGGGCTGGCCTCCGGCAAGGGCCACGGCCACTTTCTTGCCCCGGACATCGAGTCCCTTCGACCAGCTTACCGAGCCCCTCGGTCGTCGGAGGCTCAGCCTGGAAGTTGGGTGTGAGGTTGTGGCGCTTGAGGGCACCCCTAGCCTTCGCGCCACGCGCAATCACCGTCATGGGGGCGAGGGCGTTCTTTAGCGCGTCATGTTGCGTTATTGCTGGGCTGCGTCGAGTATGGCGAGAACGCCGATGCCGGTGTCCACACCCATCCCGCCGCCACCAAGCTTCTCGAGGATGCGGTAATGGGAAACGGTTCGGCCTGACATGGTCGCCCCATCTTCTGCCCGCTCGCCTACCGTGCAGGAATTGCGGCGAGGTTAACAGCGCAGAGCATGAAGCCACATCAGGCAACGAGAAAAACGCACTGGTCGTGATCGCCTTGCTCCGACGCGAAGGGGATGCCTCGGCAACACCTTGAACCTTTCGCCAAGCGCTGCGAGAAGGCAGATTCCGGTCATGAAATTCAATACCGTGCCGACGGAGGGTTGCGGTGAGAGCTGTTGATATTGTTTGTTTTCCAGCAGCGGTTCCCTGCAACCCATTGCTGCTGAAGCAGATTCGACCACGTCTTGAGATTTGGAATGAAAAGTCCCGTTTTCGGAAACTTTCCAGAAAGGCCGTTTCCCAGGCACAATCCGGCTGAAACCCGGGAGCCGATCGGATCTTGCTGTTCGCCGGCATCGCGCCCCTTGCGGCGGTTGCCTCCAATTGCACGCACGTCCTGGTTCGTATCCTCTACGGCTTGGAACGAGAAACGTATGCCGTCAATTATCGCGACGCGCAACAGGCCCTCGCGGCGGAGGTGCCGGAGACGTTCGAAGCTCACACGCGCGTCTATCTGCTGCTGAAACGCCATGGCCAGGAGATCTGCAAACGCACAAAGCCGAAGTGTGGTTAGGTACCTGTGTGTTCGAACTGTGCTTTCTTCACCGGATATCGCAGCCTCAGGTCGGCGGTTGACTAGTGACCCTCGGATTCGTTCCTGCCTTCATGGTACGACATACCCCTTCACCAAAACCGGGCGGTCGTGCGAGTGGAGCGC
>DATJKY010000554.1:0-1660 GCA_035490955.1 Terriglobia bacterium
ATCCGCACGCTGCGTTCGACGCGGCGGGGGCTGGAAACGTGGCACGGTCGAGATGGTGTGACACTCGCAGACGAAAGAGCGAGCCAACGGGGAACACAAACTTCGACCTAAACCGGCGCGCCAGTCCTCGACCCTACCGTCAATCTACCCAGCGGTTCATAACATGCTGCTCATGGCACGAACGCTCGGCCTCGGGGCGACATTGACGACGCTTTACTTGTAGTTCGAGAAGAAAGCAGAGGCGGCTCTGGGCCTTCCGCCCAGTTTCCACTCGTATGCCTTGCTGCCGATCGGCTATCCCTTGGGACGGTTCGGGCCGGTTCGCCGCGTTGCGCTCGCCGATGTCGTCTTTGAGGACACGTGGGGCCAGCCTTACCGAGATTAGGGGCGGGTAAAGCATCGCATAGTTGGAAAGGCAAGTTGCTATACCCTTGTCGCAGCGACGCTAACTGCTCACCGCAACGCGACCTTTTCAACGCGAAGGGACGAACCGGACTATGCCTAGCGGCGCTTTCGTAGCTCAGTCCTTTCCCAACGATACCTCACTGGAAATGCCCTATCGTCCTGTGCCCGAGCAAAATCACGCTGAGTCATGCAACGTCGCCCATGAGCATTAAAAAAGGTGGCAGTCCTGTACGGGGTAGTGGTCCGAGCCTCGCCCATTCGTCGTAAGTTCCAAACTCCCCATGCCAATCATCTGCTACGATCGTCGCCCGCCGATATTTCATCTCGCCGTCTCCTGAGCCTTCTGTCCGCGCCCCCTTCGGGTTCGTTTTCAGAGATAACGATCCTCAGCGGCGATCGTTCACTCCGGGCTACACGGGATGTTTCCATAAATGAATGGTGCACTACTTGGCGGCGAAAATCGGGATCGGCGAAGCTGCCCGCCGTGATCCCGTAGGTGTTAGGGTTCGGTCTCCTTCACAAAAGACGCCCCAGAACAATTCCCGATCTCCACAAAGGTCGGTCAGCCAAAGACGCCAAGCTCCCGCGCACGGTCGGTTTCTGAATCCCAAAACTGCTGAATGTGCTCGCGGCGCGCTAGATCGAGGACGCGCTGTGGATCTTGTCCAATCTCGCTAAGGCTCGATGTAGGACGACTTCTTGGTAGTTTATCCGGCTCGATCGCTGGTGTAACATGGTTAACAGGACCATTCGGGCATACGGGTCTGCCGCACTCGTTTGCCCAGAGAGAGCGGACAGGACCAGGCCCATGAACGGCAATGTAGTGCGATCATCGTACCACTCCGCTGTTTCCACCAGCGGTCATCCTGGTGGGAGAACGGCCTTGATTCTTGTGGCGGAAGACGATGCCGACATTCGCATCATGATAGAGCAAATGCTTCAGCTTCGGGGGTAAACGAACCGTCGGGGGCGAGTCAGGGGTCGTTGCGCAGGTAGGCCTCAGGCGCAGTCATAAACTGGCTCCGAGTTTGGAGCGGCGGGGCCGCCGGTGTCCGTGTCCGGCAACGGCTGCTGTTGCACTTTCTCTCGTCGGAGCTCGTCGAGCCGCGCCTTGATCGCGGCGAAGTCTTCGATTGCTGGGGTCATGACAAGCCGTACTTGGCCTTGGCAGTGCGATACGCCGTGATGTTCCGGCCGTGGACTGCGAAGAGTTCCAGAAGGGCCCTATCTAATCTAAGCAGCATCAAGATTTCGT
>DATJKY010000555.1:0-2335 GCA_035490955.1 Terriglobia bacterium
CTCACTGCGCATCGATTCAGTCCCCGACAATCACTCCAGTGACAGGCAATGCAGAACGATTGGCCTGAACAAGCAGTACGTCATGCTTAGCGAGGCTTCGCCTCAGACCGACGAGACGTGTGAAGCCGTCAGCTATCAGCAATCAGCTGCCTAACTAACGAAATAGGAAAGGCTCCGTTTGCCAGCCGCGATACGATGTGGTAATCACCACCTCGTGACATGGACCGCCGAAGCGGTTAATAGGCCCGTGAGGCCCGCGGTCAGCAAAGGAGCCGCCATGAGCATATCACAAAGCCTCGCTTCGATTCTGAAAGATCACGTCACCTTGGAAGTGGAGAGCATCGACCGCATGTACCTGAATGCCTATGTCCCCCGCTTGCAGTATGCCGGCGGGGTGGTGCGATTCTTTCGGGAGCATCGCGGCCAGCCCATCGCTTCCTCAGCTCTCATGAGTCCCATCACCCGAGACTTCGTCGCTTCCATCGAACGCTTCGTCAAAACCCGCTCCGTCCCGCTCATCACTTTTCAGAAGGGGCAGGACAAGGATAAGATCGCCGCTCAATACAGATCCCGCTTTACCGCCTCCGAGGGTGTCGTCTTCGTGGGCAAAGCCCAAGAGAAAGCCTCCGTCTTCCGCACCGAGAAACGGCGCAACCCGGACACTGGTCGTTCTTATCCTTGGCTCGTGCGCTCCACCGCGCTGGTCAACCAATACTACTTCTACTGCCAGGATCGGAACTTCGGCCCCTTCTTCTTCAAGTTCTGTTCTTATTTCCCCTACAACGCCAAGCTCTGCCTCAACGGCCACGAATATGCCAAGGGCCAGTTGCGGCAAGAAGGCATTGCTTTTGAGGCCCTCGATAACGGCTTCGTTTCCTGCCAGGACCCCCAACGTTTGCAAGCCATCTGCGATGGGCTCTCGGCGGAGAAGATCGACGCCTTATTCCGCCACTGGCTCGACTTCTTACCCCATCCCTTCTCCCAGGCAGACCGACAAGCCGGTTACGCCTACGACCTGTCCATCTTGCAGGCCGAGTTCTCGCTCACCCAAATCCTCGACCGGCCGCTGAGCGGGCGCCTCTTCTTTGAGCAAGTGATCCGCGAGAACCTGGACCTGGGGCGTCCCGACCAAGTGCAACTCATCTTTAAGCGTCGCGTCACCAAGTCGACCCCGGGTACCTTTCGCACCCGAGTCATCACCGAAGGGGTCACGCCCTCGCTGCACGTCTACTACAAGAACTCCAAGATCAAGCAGTACCACAAGGAAGTTCCCGGCCAGCCCCTCACCGGGGCCCGCGCCGAAACCACCGTCAATAATGCTCGCGACTTCTCCATCGGTAAACGGCTGTGTAACCTGCCCAAGTTGCGGCAGGTCGGCTTTCAAGCCAACCGACGTCTTCTCGAAGTCGAACGCCTCAGCCATGACCCGAGTTGGGGAGAGGCCGCCTTCCGACAGATTCATCAGCCCCAGAAGATCAACGGCCAACGGGTTCCCGCCCTGCGGTCCACCGACCCTCGGGTGCTGGTGTTGTGGAGCGCCTTAGTGATGTTTCGTCTTCTGCCGAGTGGTTTTGCCAGTCGCGACTTCCGTCAACAACTGGCCTCGCTGAGTGGGCAACCACTGCAACCGCTGACGCCCGGCCGAATCAGCTATGATCTAAGGCGACTCCGCCTGCACGGGATGATCGAACGCATCCCCGGCACGCACCGCTATCAGGTGACCGAGACCGGGCTGCGGGTAGCGCTCTTTTTTACCCGCGTTCACGCCCGCTTGTTCCGACCGGCGCTGTCGGAGTTCATGCCCCACTCCCCGCCGGTAGACTCCAAGCTTCGCCAAGCTTTTGAAAAACTCGAAACTGAAATCAACCATCGGCTCGAACAGGAGAAGCTCTGTGCCTAAAACTTGACTCATTCACGAAGGATTCATGTTGTTAAGGCTTCTAGGACTTCGTCAAAGAAAACCGATTTGCCGGGGGGCGATGAGTGCTTAGCGGCGGGGGCGTCGTTCCCGATTTACAAAGAAAGGAACGACTCCGAAAGCCGCGCGAATTAATGTCGGCTGTACCATGGTTCTGACCCAGCTCTTACGAATTGTTGACCGCGGGAGCAGAATGGTATACATAGTGGTCAGACACAGCGGAGAAGTTACCCAATGGCAGACGGATTGCCTCCGCCCTACCCAGAAATCTATGAAAAGTTGATGACGGGCAAGCTTATCCCCTTTCTCGGCGCGGGCGCACCGCTCTACGACCGCAATCCACAACATACGCCGTGGTTTCAGAGGCAGCAGGGCAAGGAGGTGATCTCTTACCTGCCAACCGCAGGCGAGTTGGCC
>DATJKY010000556.1:0-9731 GCA_035490955.1 Terriglobia bacterium
TGCGGCTGGAATCAGACGGAAGCCGCGGAGCGTTTCTTGATCCCTCTTTCCACGCTGAATCAAAAGATCAAGCGCCTGGGGATTGACGTGCGGCGCCGCGGCCGGGGCGAAGACGGCGCAAGCAGCGCGGCAGGGAAGTAGTCGCTCATTCCTCGGATCCACGCAGCTTTTCTTAGCGTCGATTAATCGTTCCTCTTACTATCAGCTGGCCACCCGCAATTTTCTGGAAGGGTGCGTCGGGCCTGTTGCATACTGATTTCTCATGCCGCTCGCGAGCGGCCAGGAGAGTCTACACTTGCGCGTCGTGGTCATTGGTGGTGCCGGATTCATTGGCTCGCATCTAGTCGATGCGCTGGTCGAACGCGGGCACCAGGTGCGCATCGTCGATAGTCTGGACCCGCAGGTTCATCCGACAGGTCTCCCGCCGAGCTTCCTCAACCCGGCGGCGGAGTTTGTTCACCAGGACATACTCGACATCGACGGTCTCGCGAGGGCCCTCGAGGATGCGAACGCCGTTTACCATTTGGCGGGAGCCGTTGGGGTAGGCGACTCCATGTACCGCATCCGGCATTACACCGAGGTGAATCTAGAGGGCTCCTCGAACCTCCTCGAGATCCTCGCGAATTCGCGTCACGCGGTCCGCAAGGTGATTCTGGCCTCGTCGGTCACCGTCTATGGCGAAGGAAAATACTCTTGCCCGAGACACGGTGTGGCCTTTCCTTCCCTGCGTTTGCCCGAGCAGGTCGCTCGTCGCGAATGGGAACTGACGTGTCCCGAGCGAGATGGCGGCGTGCCTTGCGCCTTGCCTCTCGAGCCCCTTCCGACCGATGAAGGCAAGCCCCTTGCGCCACAGAGTATTTACGCTATTACGAAACGCGCCCAGGAAGAGTTGTTTTTGGCCGTCGGCCGCTCTTATGGGATTCCCGCTACAGTGCTTCGCTACTTCAATGTTGTCGGTCCCCGCCAGGCGATTTCGAATCCCTACACCGGCGTAGCCAAGAACTTTGCCCTGGAGATGGCGGCAGGCAACGCTCCGGTCATCTACGAGGATGGGCGGCAGACCCGCGACTTCATCCATGTGAGCGACGTCAATCAGGCGAATCTGCTCGCGCTCGCGAATCCCGAGGCCGATGGCCAGATCTTCAACGTCGGCACGGGTTGCCCGACGACTATATCGGAGCTTGCACACACCCTCTCGACACGGCTCGGCCGGAAGATTCCGCTCGAGCCCTCCGGAAAATACCGCATCGGGGATGTGCGTCACTGCTTCGCGGATATTTCAAAAGCTCAGCAGCTTCTCGGATTCGCACCCCGGGTCCTCTTTCCCGAGGGACTCGACAATCTTCTGCCCGACCGGTTGTCGGCCGGAGTGGGGGTTTCCGCCAAAGCGCACGCCGAGTTGCAGGACCGGGGCTTGATTCGATGAGTACCAGGAGAAATCTGTGGCGCCTCCCGGTCGGTCCGACATAGCTTATTACCGTAACGAGTGGGCGTTGCTTCTCGATTGCGCTTCTCCCACATCGAACGCCCGAAGGTTCGGGGAGCTCGCTTCGGCGGCAGACTGGTCCCGGTTGCTCGTGCTGGCGGAGGAACACGGGGTCCTCGGGCATCTCGCCGCCCGCATCTCGGGGCTTGACGAAAAGATCGTTCCGGCGGACGGAAGGTCCTTGCTTGTCGAACGCTACCGCCTGCAGGTCTTCCGAACGCTCGGAATGAACCGAGAGCTGTTTCGCCTCTTGAAGCTCTTTGCCGGCAAGGAGATTGGGGCGCTCGTCGTCAAAGGCCCGGTGCTGGCCATCGACGCCTATGGCGATCCCGCAATCCGCAGCTACGGGGATCTCGACCTGCTCGTCCGCCAGCGTGACATTCGAAGCGCCACCGAAGCACTTGAGGCTGCTGGCTACGAGGCAACCGTTCCCTTAAGCGCGATCGACGCCCGAAAGATTCCGGGGCAGTATCTCTTCAGGACGCTTGAGTCGAGGCTGCTCGTTGAACTGCATAACGATCTCACGCTGCGCTACTTTCCCTACCGGCTCCCGATCGAAGAGTTCTTCGCGCGCCAGACTCACGTGCCGCTCGATGGTCATGAAGTTCCTGCCCTGTCGATCGAAGATGAGCTTGTATACATCTGCGTCCACGGCGCTACCCATCTCTGGGAACGGCTGGGCTGGATTGCGGACGTGGCTGCGCTGGTTACACGGCAAAGGGATATTGATTGGCAAGCCGCCACGGAGACCGCCCGGGAGGTGGGAGCGGAGCGCATGCTGGCGACGGGTCTGTACCTCGCCTCGGACTTGCTGCGCGCCAGTCTGCCGGCTCCGGTGCTCGCCAAATTAGAGGTAGATGCGGGTGCGGCGAGGCTAGCCGCCTATGTTCGTGCCTGGCTCGCCGAAGGGGGTCATAAGCAGCCTGGCCTTTTCGAGCGTGCCGCATTCCGTCTGCGCATGCGCGGCAACGGGTTCTCCGCGCCTGCCTATCTGCTCAGACTTTCTCTCTCTCCTACCGAAGAGGACTGGAATCCGACCGTTCCCGAGAATCGGCACGGCTTTTTCGACGCCGTGCGCCGCCCGTTTCGCCTAGCACGTAAATACGGCCGCGGTGGCAAATCCTGACGACTGTGCCCTCGCTTTACATGCTTGCGCACACAGGAGATCGCGGCGGTCGAACCAAACTTTTGACGTAACCTGTTAATCGAGATTTAGGGGGAAAACGGAAACAGGTCCGTTTTGTCCTTCGAGATCTTTTCTCGGCGCGCGTGGATCACGGGATTGCCGCTGTTACCGATGCCGAATAAACGCTTTCGTCTCCGGCCGAGTCCACCGCTGTCACCACATAAGTATAAGTTTTCCCCGACTTTACAGTGTCATCCGCGTAGCTCAACTGCGTTGAGTTGACGAGTTTTGCGAACGGCGGGCCAGGCGATGTCGTGCGATACACGTTGTACCCAACCACGTCCGAAGAAGTGCTCGGATTCCAGCTCAAAAACACCGAGTGCGCCTGCGCCCCTCCCGTCGAGTGCCCGGTTGCGGAAACTGCTGTCCCGTTCAGCGTTATCACCGTCGGTGAATTCGTGGCATTGCTGCTGATCTTCACGCTGCCGTTCAGCGGCCCCAGCCGCCCCGCGTTCTTTGGTGCAAAAGTCACATTCAACGTTGCAGTCTGCCCGGGTGCAATCGTCGACCCACTCAAACCACTGCTGATGCTGCTGACGCCGAGGCCTGTCACTGATACTCCCGAGATCCTCAAATTCGAGTTGCCCGTGTTTTGGAGGGTTACGGCGAGCTTTTCCGCGCTTCCAATTATCGCGCTTCCAAAATTTAGGCTGGCTGGCCATGCGGAAATTGTGCGCGTGCCTGTGAGTCCGGTTCCACTGACATTGAGCGTCAGCTCTGGGGCTCCGGAGCTGCTCTTGAGCGTTATAGTACCACTTCCCGCGCCAATCGCTGTTGGTGCAAACGTAAGCGTGAGATTCTGGGTGCCCCTTGCAGCCAGCGTCACCGGCAGCTTTAAACCGCTGGTCGAGAAGCCCGCGCCACTGACACTCACGCTGGAGATGGTAGCGCTCCCCTTCCCGGGGTTCTTCAATTGCACGGATTGGGAAATTCTTGTTCCCACCGTCACGTTTCCAAACGCGACACTACCAGGATTCGCCTGCAGTGCTGCTGCTGCCACACCAGTGCCGCTTACAGAGTAGCTGGTTAAGGATGTAGTCACGCGACCTGCGCCACACCCGATAATCACACCGCCAGACGCCGAGCCTGTTTTCGTCGGTGTAAATGTTATCGACATCACTTCGTGCGCGCCGGGCGCAATCGCCATGAACGGTGTGATACCACTCACGGAATACATGTCTCCGGTCAGGTTCTCCCTATCCACGTGTGCAGTCGTCGTTCCCGTGTTCGTAATGGTCACTTGAATCGTTTTGCTGCTCCCCACATTCACGGCTCCAAAATTCGCCGCTGTCGGGCTGAAGGTTAGGTGTCCCTGGCCGTGTGCCGCGCCTGCGGCCATTCCTGTGAACGTCAGAAATACAACGACCTGGAGCCAGCGCGGACCGCCGCTCTTCTTCCTCGACCGCCAAAATGCCGGTCGGGAGGTCGCTGGTCGTCCCGAGAGAAAAAAGCCAGATAGGAAAATAGCTTGTGCCATTATATGCATAATAGGATCAGACTAGGGGGTGCACACCCTGCTGATCTACTGGACATAAAGGCTATTTCGTGCAGCTTCGTACGTCGCCCTTTCCCTGTCCTCGGTACAGAGTACCCATGCTTCGACTACTACTTATTAGTAATTACTCTATCGACAAAAATTCGCCCACAACGTTCACTGTCCTCATCGGACAGTTCGGGTACTTTCCCACTGTTCGCTAGCCAGTTTTCCTGGCTGACCCCGGTCAAAATTGACTGGAGCGCGAATCGGGCGACGTTGAATGGCCGCAACGCAGAAATCGGCGTTTGCTGTCCGTTGGTGTCGTCAGTTGCGGAGCAACGGAGCGCATGTGGGCGACCCATCTGCGCCTTTCTTCGGGCGTGCTGCATGCGCGGCTGCCAGCTCCGGTGCTTGCTACGTTAGAGACATGCGGATTGCGGCCAGGCTTGCGCCTCGGTTCGTCTTGGCTCGCCGGGCGCGATGTGACGCCCATGCTCTCCCGAGCGTGCCGCATTCCGCCGGCGAACGCGCGGCAACGGGATCTCTGCGAGGGCGTATCTGCTTAGGGTTTCTGTGTTCCTACGGAGGAGAACTGGAAGCCGGTCGCAACAGAAAATCGGCACGGCTCTTTCGACGCCTTGCGCCGTCCGTTTTCGCCTGGCCTGCAAATACGGTCGCGGCAGCAAATCCTGACGGCTGAGCCTGGTGACTCGTCAAAAAATTTGCAAGAAAATACTTGCAAAATGGACCGCAATCTGAGAGCGTAACGGCCCTAAGGGTTTCGGAACCATCGGAAGCATAGGTACTTACTGGTACTTCCGACCTAGGACGGCTAGACGGGGTTTGTGGCGTTCAGCAGTTTGAGGGTGGCAAAGTCCTTCCGGAAAAGTGCAATCGGTTGTTTGCAAGGAATGCGGGATCATGTGTAAACCGTTTGTTATCAATCCAGCCGACTGGAACTTTGATTGCATAGTTGTGCTCGTTACCCTATCCGCAGGGAAGGTGGAGCTATGAAGCGACTGGTATTCCGGAGTTTCACGCTATTTGTTCTTTGCTTTTCGCTGCTTGCCGCGCGACAAGCTCGCGCGGACACGATCAACTATGTGTACCAGGTCGGTAGCGATACGTTCAAGTGGGCACTGCCAACAATGCCATCGGCCGTCTCCACGTGCGGGTCGGGCATGTGTTCGTTCCAGATCGCGGGTCTGCCTTTCACCCAAAACGGCGGGATGATGACTGGCACTTTCGATTTCTTCGACGGTCCCTCGGGGGGAGGCTTTGATCTCTTCCTCGGATCCTCGCCCTCGGGAACCCCTCCTTTTCTTGCCGACAATTCTGGGCCAGTGCTTTTTAGTGGGCCAACGACTGGTCCGACTATGCTTGCGTTTCCGTCCGGGGTTTCCCTCACAGAGTTTTCAGACAGTTCAAACCCAGACGCCACGGGCACGCTGACGGCCACGCTCGTCTCGTCGGCTGTTCCGGAGCCTTCGACGATTCTACTGTCAGCAATCGGTCTCGTGATCGGGCTGGCGCTCGGGGTTCTTCGCAAGTAACTAGTCCCGCCATCAAGGCATCAGGCCTCCGAGTGGCGTGTGTGTAGTTGAGCGACGCGCAGTTGGCCAGCAGCGTGGCCACACCCACATGTTAGGGGTATTAGACAAGTTAAGGGGCTTGGTCTACCGGCTGTACTCTTGCGAGATCATGCCGGCATAAGACAAGGCCTGCTCCCACCTTGGGAAGCACTCAGGAAAATCCGCTGCAAGCCGGCGCGCGATCTCCTCTAACGAAACGGCTCCGTCCATCAGCTCGAGCGCTCTGCGACGCAGGCGACCCTGCTCGGACAGGTGCGGAACGTAGTCCGCTGCCCTCCTCTGGAGCTGGGCAGCAGAGAGCACCTGGCCAGTCAACTGCGATTGATCAAAATGGACGACGGGAACTCCCGATCCCGGGAGCGGTTCGATACAGGTGATCCATCGCCAAATGTAGTCGTTCTCGATCAGCAGCGCCTCAAGATCTACACGGACCGATTGGCCTGGCTCGAGAGACACAGGGTGTGTCCAGGGGAACAATAGAGAACTGTAAATTGTCTCCGGGGCAGACGGAGCGTTCGAGAACCCCGTGTCCTCGGCCAAATCCGTATCGAACCATACCAGCAGGCCGTGTCCGGTCCCGGCTCGCTCGATCCTCCACTCTAGATGGCCTCGGACATCGGGGCTTTCGACTCTGACATAGTCGAGGGTGGCCCAGAGTCGAGCTTCCGTCAATAAGCGGTCGGCAGCCACACGGACCTTCTGAACTTGGTTCACGATGAGCCGTCGGGCCGGGCTCAGGTCTTGGCTGAAAGCATTGTGGTCCCATGGATCCACGAGTTCGCCGTAGGGCTTTGGTGCGTCGACGATCGCAGCCCACAGCGTATCTTTTCGCGGGATCAGGGTTCCACCGTGCACGAGAAACCGGCGTCGTGCGTCCACAATCACCGGGATATGGCATTCAAACAATGGGAGGATACCCCGGAGATCGGAAAGGATCACATCGGCCGGGGTGGGAAGCGTCACGCGGCCCGAGAACTCCTCGAAAAACTCGATTTTCTCCCTGCAGCCGTTGGCGACAGCAATTTCCCGTGCCACCTGAATGATTTCACTCGGCTCGATGGCATACACTCGGCTGGCGCCAAGCTGGCAGGCAAGTACCGCGAAAATACCCGGTCCCGTGCCTATTTCCACCACAATGGACCCGTCGCGAACGTTTTTGCGCAGGGCCTCGGCGTAAGCGTCCACGCGGACGCGATCCGCAATCATGGAGCCATAGGAGTCCAGGCTGTACATGGGATTAGTTGTGCCTTGAGGCCGCGCTTCCCCGATTGGGCACCCTCACTCGTTTCGCATCAGCAGAAATGGCTTCGCAGAGGTCAAAAAGGGCAGAGGGATCAGCCGGGAGGCACACTCGGCGAATGGGGATCCTGGCCGCTAACCGGCTGAGCAGGTCAAATTCCACGGAGCGCATGTTGCGGTCGAGGAGATAGTTTACGTACGTGTTGGCAACAAGGGATGAGAATGCTTCGCTTCCGGCAACTTGTACTGCGACTGGAGCGGTCATCGCTTCTTCGCGAGTGCCGAGAAGGTAGATGGCCCCCAAGGGCAACGCCTTTGTGGCGAAACCAAACCCGTTCTGACCAAGCAATAAGAACCGCTTTTCCCAGTTGGGTGTGATCCGCGGCAGCGCCTCCTCGGAACCAAATAGCGCGCGAACGGAGTCGGGCCACAAGTTCACTCTTGGATAACCCGACTGAACAAGGAATTCTCCGGCCTCCTCTGCCAATGCCACCACATCATCCGCAATCACCGAAAAGCCGCAGCGCGCAAACGCCGCAGCAGTGGTGGACTTGCCGGCGCCGGGAGAGCCTACCAGGGCAATCGCCTGTTCGTCGATGGCAACGGCACTCGCATGTAGGGACACCACACCGCGCAAGCGTAATACGTATCCCATCACCGGTCCTTTCAAATAGGTGCAGGCATCTTCGAGCGTGTAGTTTTCTGGCCAGTCGGCCCACACCTCGCGACCCGAGCGTGCGACGACGAATCGAACCCCGTCGCCATAGAAAAACGCGAAATAATCTCTGTCCGGGAGCACGCCAACGAGCAGATTCGGGTCGTCGGCAGCAACATCTGAATTGGAGTGGAAAGTCTCGAGTGATCGAGGAGGCGCTGAGGGGAACGTGGTCCAGTCCCTGAGCCATATGCGTACGTCGAACTCTTCGAAATCGGGCAGACGGCATAGGCCCGGGACAACGACGTTGGCTGCCAGTCGCAGCCCATAAACTTCGTGCGATACGAACAAAGGTTCCTCGGAAGGTGACTAAGCAGTCTTGCGGATACCCTTCAACCTATCAATGTTTCCCTTTTGGACGCGGGATGTCTGGGTCATCATTCGTATGTCACCGTACGTCCGGAGGACGGGCTTTTCATACGGCTTTTTCGCACATCCTTGCGCGTTGTCTTTCAAGACACAGCTCCCCGTATATTTATACCGGATACACCTTTGGACAGCAACCACGAGTTCAAACTGAGTGGTCGAAGATGAATCCATGCACTCCACGGATCTTTTTCTCCGAACACTTTCGGAATAAGCCGCTGCTCTACATATCGATCCAATTCCGAGACCGCTTCGAATGAATCAACACACGCCGATTCTGGGCGCTTGAGAAGTGCGACGAGGGGATCCGCAAGGAGGGGCGACTTGCGTCGCAAACGCACTGCGTCTGGAAGGATACCGCGAGCCGCCTCACGAAGCAACTCCTTGTCGGAACACCACGGCAGCGCCGGCAAGGCTAACAAAAAATCGACCAATCGCAAATCAAAGAAGGGATGCCGAACTTCCAAGGGAACGCCCGTTACCCCAGCATCGTAGCCCTCAAATAAGTTCGGCCACATAGGGTCGAGCATGGCATCATGAGCTACAGGGCGAACCGCTGCATTCCGAGCAGGCGGTCGGGTCAAGGATTCCCACCTCTCGCACAAGCCCAATCTACTTTCCAGGTCCCGGTTCAACCATCCCGGGTATTTGGGGGCCTGGCCGTTCGGCGGAAACCATCGCCGCCACCGAGTGCGAAGGTACAACCGCGAAAATCGGCCTTCGGCCATCAGGTATTGAGCCGCTCCAACTATGACGCTGCCGAATTGCCCTTTTTTGAACAGGTCCACGAAATAGACAGAAAGCAGACAGGAAAGTGCGGGGTCCGCCCCGAAGCCAGTCAAGGCCACGCGGTTCCGGACGGCAATCTGGCGCATCTGCGCAAGCTCTCCGTCTGATCCGGGTGAATGCACGGGCTCAGGCCAACGATGGTCTTCGTGGTTCCGATACTCCCGCAGTCCCATCTCATCGGTTTGAAATTCGATCGGGATTTTCAGCGCTTCCGCGACAAGCTTTGCATAACGGCGCTCTTCGTGCGGAATCAAACTGTCGTGGACTTCCGTATAAGCGCACAGCCCGCCAGCGGATCCCCGGCGAGCCAGGATCCGTTCTGCACTGGCCGTCACCGTGGGGGAATCCAGTCCACCGCTCATCAAGACTCCCACACGGTTCATTCTCAGCCTGTCAGCGACTGCATGATCTAGCAGTTCTCGAAATTGCTCGACGCACTCGCTCGGCCGCTTGTGATGGAGAGGGGCGCTCACGGGCAGCTCCCAGTAGCGGCGAACGGAGATGCCGCCTTGCTCACACATAAGCCTGTGTGCAGGCGGCAGCCTATGGATGTCTGCGAACGAGGTCGCCGCAGGCTCCTGGATCATGTCGAAGAGAAGAAAGTCGGCAATCGCGAGATCATTCAATCGCGCCGAGACAGCCGGATGCCGGCGGATACAGTCGAGCGTGTTGCTGAACACCAGCACGGAACCGACGCTCGCATAGTAGAAAGGTTTAAGCCCAAATTGATCGCGCGCGCAAAATAGTTGTTGGTTTCGCGCGTCCCAAACCGCAAAGGAAAAATCACCGCGAAGATGCGCGAGACACCCTGAGCCCCATTTCGCATAAGCTCGCAGGATCAGTTCGGAGTCGGGGACGGATTGACCGTCGGTCCCCGAAAG
>DATJKY010000557.1:0-9626 GCA_035490955.1 Terriglobia bacterium
CGATAAAGGCATCGTCACTGCGGTTTGGCACGTTGTAGAAGTTTTGGATACAAACGATCTCCGTGATTTCTTGAGCCTCCTGGAGTTGCCGGGGGGTGATGTTGCTGAGACCGATGTGACGAATCAATCCCTGACGCTTCAACTCGCCAAGCACACTCAAAGGTTCTTCGACGGATCCTTCCGATGGTTCCATGATTTCGCCAACTCGAAGGTTGATGACGTCGAGCGCGTCGACACCGAGATTTCGAAGATTGTCATGAACGCCGTCGATCAGCTCCTTACGCGAAAGGGCTTGAATCGACATTTGTCTGCACCGCGCCGGGCCACGATGTTATTGAAAATAAAGGGCAATTTGTTGGAAGCCACGATCTTGTTGAAAACAATTCTACTTAACTGAGACGCTATACTCGATGATTGCCCACGTGTACGGAGACCATCGTCCCGTTCGCTGCGTCTATCAACCTTCGGCCCCTTTCGCCAGGGTTGAAGGCTTGCTGGTGGGTTGCTAGACTAATAGGCAGGTATGACGCTCGATACTGCTCTGAATCTGGTCTGGGTGTTGGTGGGTACTGCGGCTCTGGGGGCGCTCGCAGCCAGGGACCTGTGTCGCCGGGTCCCCCTGTGGGATCGCTGCCGGCGCGCGCTGGCGGTTGGCATCGCCTGTGTTGCGCTCTTCCCCTGCGTTTCGGCCAGCGACGATCTGGTGCAGTTCGAACGTCTGAAGGCTAGCTCACGGAGCCTAGCCAAAGTAGTAGACGCTTTGGCCGTAAAACGGGTAGAAAAACCTGCTCTCTACCTCGCGCGCCTGTTGGAGAGCCTAGAGAATTTCCAGATCTCGCGCGCCCACCCGCTTCCCTTTACCCTGTGCCTTTTGGACCTAGTTGGCACGTTCTCAAATCAGGGTGTTGAGCGACCTCTGCCCTCGCGCCTCGGTCGTTCCCCTCCCGCTTTGGCATCTCTTGGCTAAGTCGTTTCGTAAGTTCTGAGACCACTTGAGGTTAAGCAAGGCACGCCGCTCTTCCGGTGGGCCGGTGGTCTTTTTTCCGGCGCCGGATTGAGCATCCGGCCGGGAGGTAGCCTTTGAGGCTTTCCATTAAATTCACCGCAGTCCCGACTCTAGCTGCCGGGCTGCTTCTTCTGTCCGCCGGTTGCTCGCGCAACTCGGATGCCAATGCCCCGGCCCCGCAGGTGAAGGTGGAGGAAGCACCGGACCCGACCCTGGTGGAAATCGACCATCCCGAGCGCTTCGCGCTCACCGCGGTCAGGACCCGAAAGGCATACGAGGAATTAAGAGTGAACGGCGTCGTGGCGCCCGACGTTGCCCGCACTGTGCCGGTGCTTTCGCTTGCCGGGGGCCGCGCCGTGGACATCCGCGCCCGGCTGGGCGACGATGTGAAGAAAGGCCAGGTGCTGGTTTCGATCAGCAGCCCGGACATCGCCCAGGCTTTCGCGGACTACCAGAAGTTTCGGGCAGACGAACTACTAGCGCATCAGCAATTAGTGCGGTCACAAACGCTCTACGATAAAGGCGCTATTGCCCAGCGTGATCTGGAAGCTGCGGAGAACGCCGAGAATAAGGCCAAGACCGACCTCCAGACGGCCCTTCAGCGCCTGCGTATCCTGGGAGCAGACCCGAACCACCCCTCACCGGTAATCGAAATGCGCGCCCCGGTTTCCGGTACCGTGGTGGAGCAGAACGTGGCTGGTGGCGGCGCCGTCCGTTCCACGGACAGCTCACCGAACCTGTTCACCATTGCGGATCTTTCGCAGGTCTGGGTGCTGTGTGACGTTTACGAGAACAACCTCGCCCAGGTGCAGGTGGGCGATTTTGCTGAAGTGCGACTAAACGCCTACCCGAACCGAGTGTTCCGCGCACGGGTCATCAACATCAGCCGCGTGCTTGATCCCGCAACCCACACGGCCAAGGTACGGTTGGAGCTAGATAATCCGGACGGCCTCATGCGCGCCGGTATGTTTGTTACGGCCACCTTCCGTTCTCAGACGGAACGGACCGTCATGGCAGTTCCATCCACGGCAGTGTTGCGCCTCCACGACCGCGATTGGGTTTTCCGCTCTGAGGGCGGGGGGAAGTTCCGCCGGACGCCAATCCAGGCGGGTCCGGTCGCCCCCGACAACTCCCAGGAAGTGTTGAGTGGCCTTTCGCCCGGCACCCAGGTGGTCGTCGACGCTCTGCAATTCTCGAACGCGGCCGAGGAAAACCAGTAAGGTATGGGCAGCTCGTCGCATCCGCTGCGTTTATTCCAACCGGGAATAGGGCAAGCCCCAACCCTACGAAGTTGGGAAAAAATCGCGGCTCTGCCGCCTGCTGTACGGAAGGGCTCAGCCCTTCCGCACAAGCAGGCTTAAGATTAATCTCTTTGGGTTCAGCCGCTTGCCGGAAAGCCGCAGGCTTCCTCCCGAGACCCCGTCGGGACGGAGCGCACAGCAAGCGGCGGAGCCGCATTGGCCAGCGGCCAGCGGCTGTTTCACACCTTCTGCTGTAAGGGTTGCCTACCCTTACTGTCAGCGTTGACACAGCCATGATCAAGTATCTTGTCGATTTTGCCCTACGTAACCGGTTTCTGGTTCTGAGCATGGGAGTGGTGCTGCTGATTTGGGGCATTATCTCCTTCCATCGTCTTCCAGTGGAAGCCTACCCGGACGTGGCCGACAAGTACGTCTGGGTCATCACCCAGTGGCCGGGCCACGCCGCCGAGGAGGTCGAGCAACAGGTCACCATCCCCATCGAGACCCAGATGAACGGCGTGGCGCACCGAACCCACCTGCGCTCGCTTTCACTGGCCGGACTTTCCTTTGTAACCATCATCTTTGACGATGAGTCAGAAAACCTGCTCAATCGTCAGCAGGTGCTGGAGAAACTTACCCTCGTCACCCTGCCGGCCAATCTCAGTCCTCAGATCGGACCGGACTTCAGCCCGGTGGGGCAAATCTATTTCTACACCCTGGTCAGTACCAACCCCAGCATTGATGTTATGGAGCTGAAGTCGCTGCAAGACTGGGTGGTGTTTAAGAACCTGATGTCCGTGCCCAACATTGCCCAGGTTTCTATCTTCGGGGGTGCGACGCGCGAGTATCAAGTTCAGGTGGATCCCAGCAAGCTCATCTCCTACGGCTTGAGCATCGCTCAAGTGGAGCAGGCGCTGGCCAACAACAACGTTAACACCGGTGGCAGTTTCATTGAGAGGGGCCAGCAAGCCTACAACATCCGCGCCGTCGGGCTGATGACGGACGTCGAGGATGTAGGAACCACCGTGATCGCGGCGCCCAACGGAACCCCGATCCGCGTGCGTGACGTGGCCGTTGTCACCCAGGGACCCAAGATTCGGCTGGGCAAGCTGGGCAAGGCGATTCATCACGAGGACGGCCGCGTCGTCGACGTCGACGACGTGGTGGAAGGCATCGTGCAATTGCGAAAGGACGCCGACCCGGGTCCCACGCTCGATGCGCTGCGTGTCAAGATCAAATACCAGAACGAGCGCGTCCTGCCGCCCGGCGTCAAAATCATTCCGCACCTGGACCGCGGAGACCTGGTGCGCTACACCACCCACACTGTACTTCACAACCTGACGGAAGGCATTCTGCTGGTTGTCTTTATTCTGTTTGCCTTCCTCGGTAATCTGCGGAGCGCTTCGATCGTCGCACTGACCATTCCTTTCTCTCTGCTCTTTGCCTCCATTCTTCTTGATCTCCGTCACATCCCGGCGAACCTGCTCTCGCTGGGAGCCCTCGACTTCGGCATGGTGGTGGACGGCGCGGTGGTGATGGTAGAGAACATCCTGCGTCGCCTCGGGAGCCGCCATAACACCGCTAGCTCGTTCGACGATACAATTCGTGAAGCAGCCCATGAGGTGCAGCGTCCGGTCTTTTACGCCATCATCATCATCATTACCGCCTACCTGCCCATCTTCACATTGCAGCGGGTGGAGGGGCGCTTGTTCCGCCCCATGGCCTGGACGGTGGCTTTCGCTCTGCTGGGCGCTTTGATGTTTTCCATCCTGCTCGCCCCTGTGCTGGCCAGCTTCTTTTTCCGCGGCCACGCGGAGGAGTGGAGGAACCCGGTACTCAGCTGGCTCACTCGCGTCTACCGGCAGAGCGTTACCTGGAGCATTGAGCATCGCTGGATCGTCTTCACTGGGGCCCTCGCGACGCTGGTTGCCACCGTCTACCTCGCTGTCAGTGGAGTGATCGGCTCGGAGTTCCTCCCCCATCTGGACGAAGGCGCCGTTTGGGCCCGAGGCACGCTCGCCCCCTCAACCGGCCCCAGCGAGGGCGAACGCATCATGGACCAAGCGCGCATTGCCTTCGCCAAATTCCCTGAGGTCACCCAAGTGGTTTCCCAGGTCGGCCGTTCCGACGACGGCACCGACGCCACCGGGTTCTTCAACACCGAGTACTTTGTCGACCTCCGACCGCGCTCCGAATGGCGGAAGGAGTTCCACGGCGACAAGGAAAAGCTCATCGCCGCCATGGACCGCGAGGTAGAGAAGATCCCCGGCGTCATCTGGGGGTTCTCCCAGCCCATTGCTGACAACATGGAGGAAGCGGTGAGCGGTGTGAAGGGCGAACTTGCAGTGAAGGTGATTGGCACGGACCTTAAGCAACTGGAACGCGTCGCCAACGAGATTGTCAACGTCATGCAAACGGTCTCCGGCATCGCCGATCTCGGAGTCTTTCGCGTCATCGGCCAGCCCAACGTCAACCTGCTCGTCAATCGCCAGAAGACGGATCGCTATGGTATTAACGTCAGCGACGTGCAGGACGCCATCGAGACGGCCGTGGGCGGCAAAGCCGTCAGCCAGATTCTTCAAGGAGAGCGCCGTTACGACCTCGTGGTCCGCTACCAGGAGCCTTACCGTCGTACGGTCGAGGACATTGCCGATATCCGCATCCTCGCGCCTTCGGGCGAACGCGTCTCCCTGGGGCAATTGTGCGACATCAAGGTGGAGGACGGTGCCTCCATGATCTACCGCGAGGCTAACTCGCGCTATATTGCCATCAAGTACAGCGTGCGTGGGCGCGACCTGGGCAGCACCGTGGAAGAGGCCATCCGCAAAGTGGGCGAGAAAGTGAAGCTACCGCAGGGCTACACCTTGGACTGGGCAGGTGAGTACGAAAGCCAGAAGCGGGCCAATGCCCGTCTGGCGGTCATCGTGCCGATCACCATCTTGCTGATCTTTCTCATCATGTACAGTGCCTTCGGCTCCTCCAAGTGGGCTTTTCTCATCCTCATGAATCTGGCCATGGCTCCGATAGGCGGCCTTCTGGCCTTGCTGGTTTCGCGAACCCACTTCAGCGTTTCCTCCGGCATTGGTTTTCTGGCGCTGTTCGGCGTTTCCGTGCAGACGGGCTTGATCATGGTGCAGTATATCAATCAGCTCCGGGCCCGCGGGCACACGGTGAAAGAAGCCGCGGTCGAGGGCGCGGTCCTGCGCCTGCGTCCTATTATGATGACGATGCTGGTGGCGACGCTCGGACTGCTGCCCGCCGCCCTCTCGCACGACATCGGATCAGACTCGCAAAGACCCTTTGCCATTGTGATCGTGGGTGGCTTGGTTACGGATCTGGTCCTGAGCCTCATTCTGCTGCCCACGCTCTACGTCTGGATTGCGCACCCCGGCGACAGGTTGCCGAGTGCGGAGGACGCCATGACCGAGTAGGGGTCACAGAATTTTGGATTTCCGATTTTGGATTAGCTGGGGTTTTGACCCCTCGCTTCTGCCACACGCAGGACCCAATGCGAACTCGGTTCGGCGCACGGGTCACACCACTTGCTGTAATAGATCAATGCGCCTACCCGATTACGCACACCGGCCGGCGCACCCCAACTGGCTCCTCGATTCTGACCGCCATCCGCTGAACGAACCAAAGCCGGATTGCGACGCGCTAAGGCGGCGGGCAAGCTCATCGGGCGGCCGACGTTGGTAGTTGCGCGGCAGCGAATCTCTGAATTGCGGGCCGGCGGTATAAGCTTCACCAAGATCGCGAAGGAGTTCGGATGCTCACCAGAGTTCATTCACAAAACGGTCCAGTCCACCAATGGAAGCCCGTCAGCGTTGACAACGTGGCTGTCGGCGCCGGACGGCGCGCAGTTACCTTTTGGGTGTAAGCGGAACCAGGCTGCTGATCCAACCGACCACCTGAAGGGCGTCTGAGCTTACGGTTCCTCCCTGAACGACCGCACTGAAACTTGCTCCCACCCCTCCGGTTAGGGCAAAAGGACCGAAGGAGACCGCGTCCGAACCGGTCCTGACCTGCTGCATCACACTTAGATCGTGACCTTTCCAGTCACCGGAAACCTCAAAGTTGATGCCCACAACCAGGCCAACTGTCAAAAGCGGCATAATCCCGCTGTTCTCATCCGCTCGACCGGAAGAGTACAGCCCTGGCGGCTGCTCCTTGAGGTACCATCCCCCTATTTTGAATACCTGGAACATCAACCAGGGCCGGACCAGAGTCACCCTTAGCGCCTGAAACTGAATTGACTTTAGTTTTGTCGCAGGATCAATTTGAACTGTTGTGCGCGGCTCTTTCGGATCCCCGAATCTCCACTCTAATCTCTCCGGTTCATCACTTCCCGGCAACGTGATGAACCCACCTCGACTCGGCGCGTCGGTCGTCAGATCAATTTCAACGTCCCTAAAGCGGTCACGCTGAGCCACATCGTACCAATCTTCCGGCGTCGGGTACACGGGCCGCCATGTTCCAGGTATTCCTCCCATACTCTGCAGTGCGCTCTGGTCGTAGATACGTTGGGCGTCGCTGATCACGCCCTGGGCGAAAGGTGATGCTGGGTCGACACACGCCCCGGCAATCAGTTGCCCGTAAGATGATTCGGTAGATGTGCCGCTCGGCGAGTAGAATCGCGAGAAACTCGGCACGGGGTCCACCAATTCCCTAAAGGCGTAAAGGGCGGTGTAGCTTCCGTTAGGGTTGGTGTTTGTGTGTGGATTCGAAAACCGCGACGCATTCAACGTGAGTGGCAACGGTTCCAACTGGAACACTGGCAGAATTGGTGGTTCTGCCAGGGATTCTAGTCTCGGCAGTCTTGCAGATCGCACTGGCGTTTCGAACTCGAGTTCATTCCCAAGCCTTTCAATCAGTGTCAGGGACGCCTCCTCATTGGGGCCGTACGAGTGCCGCTTCCCGTGTCAAAGCCTCTGGTAGATCGACTCCAAGTCAACGTTTCAGGTTGACCCAATATCAGCCCGGCTGGCGCAGACCTTTTCAAATCTGCGTTGCTTCCCACGTGACACGGGACCGCAAGACCTAGACCGTCCTGCGCCAGCCTCGGTGACAGCTTATTTCGGAAACCAGTAGGGCGGCCCGGTCTCGATGACCGGGCCCGCCGGACTAGCTCCAAATACCCGCTGGGAACTTCAGGCTCTTGCCCTCGCGGGCTGTGGTGCTCGCTCCCCCAGGGGTGGTGACGCTGGTGTGATCGTGCTGACCCAGGCGAGAATCTGCATGCCCGGAATCCTGAGCGCGCCGGCGTCGTACGTTGCTGTAAGTTTGTCGTGCGACTCACTATGCGAATAGCTGCCGCCGACCGAAAACGGACCCCAGCCGACCCGCGCTGAACCGCTCACGGACTTTTCGATGTGCGATTGATCCTGCGCGCTGAAGTCCGCCTTGATGGTTACATCGCTCGCGACGACGATCGCCGTCGGGATGAGTGGAAGCACGCTGTTTTCGTTTCCCTTAAGCTGACCGTTGGATATTCCGTTTACCGTAGCACCCTTCAACCACCACCCTTTCATGGTGAAGAGGATCGCGTTCAGCCAAGGTCGCATGATGCGAACGGTCTTCAGTTTAGCGGAGATCTCAACCGTGTTAGCGTCCATATGGGATTGAACGGATCCTTCACTGGAGGCAAACGAACCGCCAACGCTCCAGAGTCCCGCCCCCCAAGAGGCTCCTCCGCCATAGCTCGTGAATGAAGAATCGCTTGAGGTATGAAGATAGGAGCTCTTCAGCGAGAACTCGGTGGCTCCGGTGGCACTGTCGGCCCACCCGCCAGGCAGCGCGTAAGACAGTATCCACTTCTGGCCGCCCAAGTCCAAGGGAGCCACCCAGTGGTCGTCCCTCATTGCGTCCTGAGCCTGAGTTATGGCAGCCGCAACCGCATCATTGATGGTGGTCCTCAGCGCGTTCTGCGCCTGTTCCACCTGTTGTTTGCCCTCTCTCACCCACTTGTTCCATGTTTGATCGACAAGAAGCTGGAGCTTCGGGGCTTCAGCTTGCCACTTACGCTGATCCGCCACGTCGTCCAAGTTGTATCCGCTCTGCGCAATCCGGTAGCCGCTGACCGCGGTTACGTAGGCGGACTGATTGTCATCGTAAGCTTGGGCAATGGAAGTCGGAACGATGGTCTCGGTTTTGCTGCTGTCGAAGTTCTCGAGCTCTTTCTTCTGGTTTAGGAACTTATAGGCCTTGTCATAAGTTGCCTTTTGGGCTGGATCAATCTTGTTGTCGGTATTTGCGTTATCAACGATCAGTTTGTACGAGCCGGAAGCAGTCTTTCCAGATTGGCTGAAGTCAGCCGCGATATTCGGAACCTGGTCGACCATTTGAGAGAATGCTGCAGCAGTTCGCTGATCCCCGTTGGGGTTCATTGGACTCTGAGCATTCTTGAAGTCGGAGGGATTGAGGGCCTCGTTCTTCGAGAACTGCACAAAGGTCGTGGAGCGGTCAAAATTGGCGGTTTTGTTGCCCCCGGGAACGTAAGTGATGGCGTCGAACAGCCTGTCGTACAGAGACTGAAGAAGTTTCTGCTCATTTTCGGGCGTCATAGCGTTCTCCTAATCTAGGATTTTTAGCCTGCGCTTTTTTTTATAACATGACAATAACCTACCTTCCAGATAAAATTCGTTACTAATTCTAAGATAATCGGTCGGCCCAGCCGTGCCAGAGCGACTCGGCCCTGGACAGAAGTTATCTGGCGGACGTGGAGACTCGAGAAGGACTTGGTCGTCACCGGGAAACTGGAGGCAAACCTGTATGCCTCGACGGCCGCCCTTCGGGAGCAGACCTGTTTTGCGAAACTTCCAGACGAAACCGTTGTGCGCCGTGACGTAATAGAAAGCTTTGGGAAATGCCGGCAGCGCATGGAGTCTTCGCAGCGTGAAGGGAAGCTGAACCAGCGCCTGCGTTGACCGGAAATGGCACGGCTTCAACAAAATCGGTAATTGATGGTTGAACGTCTACCCTAATCGAGGGTAGGATATCTACCATGCGAGACAACGAACACCCGGCCAACAGAATCGAGCTCATGCAAGGTACGCTGGCTATGCTCATCTTGCGGACTCTGATGTTTGGTCCTGCCCATGGGCACGAAATCGCCCAACACATCCAGCGGACCACGGATAACGTCCTGTAGGTTGACCATGGTTGGCTCTGCCCGGCGCCTCATCGCCTGGAGCGCAAAGGATGGGTATCGGCGAAGTGGGAGATGCCCAGAGACCGGAAGCGTGAGTTCAAGTATTATCGGCTCACGCCGGCCGGCAAGAAGCAGCTTGCCGCGGAAAGCTCAAAATGGCGGCTGGTCGTGGCCTCCATCGGGCGGGTGATGGGACCGGTCGAGGAGGGTTGAGATGGGGATCCAACAC
>DATJKY010000558.1:0-12217 GCA_035490955.1 Terriglobia bacterium
TTCGTATTCGCGATGGGAAGGCCGAGTGGGTGGACGTAAAAACGGGAGCCACAAGCGTCAACCTCATTGAGGTCTTCGGTAATTTAAAGGAAGGGGACCAAGTCGCGCTGCGTGGGACGGATGAATTGCGTCCCGGAACACCTGTCACAGCGCGGCAGGGTCCCTAAACCTGGGCAAAACCGTCAGTCAGTTTCGGCTTAGGTCTTCGATTGTCCGGTATTTGAATTAGGAGCCAGCCATGAATTCAATACGAAGGTTCCCTCCAGTGATCTCGTGCCTGGTCGCTGCCGCATTCTGCGCGGTCAATCTCACCGTTCGGGTACAGGCCCAAGAAATGCCCAACGAATATCAAGAGGCCCTGAAAATCCTCGACAAACAAGGCGATTTCAAGGCGAATGTACTCAAGGTGAACATCCCGCGTAAGGATCTTAACGTGGTGGTGGACGGCGTCTCCACGCCGACACCCTTCGGCTTTGGCGGCTGGCTGGCAATGACGAAAGGCGCTGGAGGTATGGACGTGACGATGGGAGACCTGGTGCTGACCGAGGATGAGGTTAACCCGGTCATGTCCGCGCTCCTCGACAACGGTCTGGAAGTGACCGCCTTGCATAACCACTTCTTCTACGAGAGCCCGCGTCTCTTCTACATGCACGTCATGGGTCACGGCAAGGCTGCGGATCTCGCCCGCATGGCGAAGCCCGCGGTCGACCTGATCGGTCATGTTCCGGCTCGCCATACCGCCCGTGCGCCTGCAGCCGCAACCCTACAGCCTGGGAAAATCGACACCGCCAAGATCGCGCAGATTGTCGGGCACGTGGGGGAGCAAACCGGCTCGGTGTACAAGATCACCGTGGGACGTGACGACCTGCGTTTGAAAGAGATGGGTGCAACGATCAACGCGCGCATGGGTCTGAATACCTGGGCGGCCTTTGTGGGGACGGACGACCACGCCGCGGTGGCAGGGGACGTTGCCATGCTGGAGCAGGAAGTGACCTCCGTGTTGAAGGCTCTGCGAAGCCACGGCTTGGAGGTGGTTGCGATTCACAACCACATGATCGGGCCCCAGCCCACCATTATCTTTCTTCATTACTGGGGTCAGGGGCCGGTTGACAAGCTGGCAGGCGGTTTCAAGGCCGCCTTGGACGAACTGGGGAAGAGTGGTGTCAAATGACTGCCGCCGGCTCTGTAATTGTCTGGGTTCCTCCAGCGATTCGTCGGCCATCCGAGGTGTGCCATGAAATGGATTACGCGCCGCAACATCAAGGTAGACCGCGTAGCCTGTCCCTGGCTGATCCGGCGCTTTGTTGACCCCGATGCGGAGTTTCTGTTTGTTGAGGAAGCTGAACTTGTCGACGCCGCGCGGAGGGAAAACGCCGCTGCCTTTGATGCACCTCGTCTGCCCGAGGTGAAGCTGAATCATCGGGAAGGGCGTTGCACCTTCGAGGCCATCATCGAAGACTATCATCTGAATGCGCCGGGACTCGGAAAGCTTGCGTTGATCGTTCGAGCAGCGGATATCAAGGGCCAGGAACACGTGGCGCCCGAAGGTATGGGTTTGCGAGCGATTGCCGAAGGCTTCGCTCTGATGGGCCTTTCAGATGACGACCGGCTCGCGCGTCAATTTCCGATCTACGACGCGCTCTATGAATACTCATTGCGCTAGGTCGCCAGATCCGCCCCGGGGCGAGGCGAGGAGAGCTCCGACATGTTCAATATCGAGCGTACAGCGCTATCCAGGATTTGTTTGGTAGGCCCTCTGGCGGCGTTGCTTTCGCTCGCTCATGCGTCGGCGCGTACTGTCCCGGTGTGAAGTTCTGGGAACTGACGCGCAGGTGCTCGAAACCACTGGGGAGCGGATCATGATCGTGAAAGTCGGAGGTCAACTGGGATTGTGGTTGGCTTTGTGGCTGTCAATGATGTGCGTTGAAACCCCTTTGGAAGCAACAATCTCTCCCGCCGAGCGTCAGAGGATCGACAAAGTGCTCGGAAGCACCGGGGAGTACGTTGCGACCGAAGACACATATAGATTTGTCTTCCCGAGTAGAGATATGAAGGTAGTAGTCCAGGGCCGGGAGATTCCGTCGTTCATGGGACTGGAGTCATGGGCAGCATTCGTTAGCGACCCTCACCATGGCGGGCGTATGTTGGTTGCGGAACTTGCCTTGCTAGAAGGCGAAGTGAATCCAGTGCTTTCAGTGGCCCTTGATAACGGCTTAGCGGTCACCGGTATCGCGAACAGTTACATGTTCGAAGAGCCTCGGATTCTAACCATGAACGTATCTGGACTTGGAGATTCGGTTGATCTGGCGACAAAACTCCAGCAACTCCGCCAAACCATCAAATCGATCCGGACGGCACATCCAAAGGGTCCCGAAAAAGGCGCCAAGGATCGAGTGGTATTAAAGAACGACCTTGACGCTTCCGAATTGGATTCCATCTTAATGACCCATGGCCAGAGTGTCCATGGTATGTACAAGGCTTCTATGGGAATGGTCGGGACGATATTCGGAGTCCCTGCGGGAAAGCAGCTGGGTCTCAGCACTTGGATTGCCTTCGCAGGAACCAGCCAGAATGCCGTAGCGGACGGGCAGATCATCATGACGCCGGACGAGGTACGCAACGTCCTTGGGTCATTGCGAGAGCGCGGCATGTACGTTACTGCGCTTCATAATCACTTCATCGAATCGAATCCAGAGTTCTACTTCGTTCATTTCTGGGGGAGTGGTAGAGCCGAGGTGCTTGCCCAAAGCATTCGCCAGGTGCTGCAAACGCAGATGAAATGAGCTCGGATTCTTGACAAACCAGAGGTGCGTATGAAAATGCGATCAGCTGCCCTTCTTGTTGAGATGCTCGCATTCGCGGGTGCATTCCAGGCCGCAGAGCCTTTGCGGCAGGTCCAGACGATTCCTTTGCCGGGCGTCGAGGGGCGCATTGACCACATGGGCGTCGACCTTCAAACTCAACGCTTGTTCGTTGCGGCTCTGGGCAACAATACTGTCGAAGTGCTCGATCTCCGAGCCGGTAAACGGCTAACCAGCGTTACAGGGCTGCGGGAACCTCAAGGAGTCTTTTTCGGCCCCAAAGAAAACAAGCTTTTCGTCGCCAACGGAGATGATGGGACATGCAGGGTCTTCGATGGCAGCTCTTACAAGCTGCTACAAACCGCACATTTTCAGAGCGACGCGGACAACGTTCGGTATGACGCCGCCCCAAACCAGATCTACGTGGGCTACGGCGAGGGAGCGCTAGGTGTGTTGGACGCGGCGAGCGGCAAAAAGCTCGCAGACATTGCGCTACGCGCCCATCCGGAATCATTCAGGTTGGAAGAGTCGGGGCTAAGGGTGTTCGTGAACTTGCCCAACGCCAATCACACCATCGCAGTTGTGGACCGCGCAAAGCGCTCCGTCATCGCAACCTGGCAACTTGAAGCGCAGGCAAATTTCCCCATGGCACTTGACGAACCTGACCATCGCCTTTTGGTGGTGACCCGCAGGCCTCCACTCCTCGTGGTGCTGAACACTGAATCCGGCAAGCAAGTGGCGAGCAATCCGACAGTGGGTGACGCCGATGATGCCTTTTATGACGCAGCGCACAAGCGCGTGTACGTCTCAGGAGGTGAAGGTTTCATTGACGTCTTCGACCAGCACGGTGCTGACAAGTACAAACCCTCTGGCAGAATTCCCACGGCGAGCGGCGCCAGGACTTCTTTGTTTGTCCCCGAGTTGAATCGCCTTTACCTCGCTGTGCCGCATCGGGGAACTCAAAGGGCAGAAATCCGCGTGTACGAGCCGCAGCCGTGAGTTGCCGCAAGTTAGGTCCCGAGAAGTGCCAACAAGCCCTCTCGGATAAGCCTTCGGACTAAGGTTAGCTTACCCGCGTCATCCAAATCGCCCGGCAGTTCGCGAACAGCAAATTCAGACTCATTGATAGCGAATCGGACTGCTTCACTGACATGGGCGGGAAACGCGATCCTGCGTCCATAGCAATCGACCGCTGTCGACTCCTCGTTCATTCGCAGGCAGGAAATGACGCCTGCCCTGGCCCCCACGACGCTGTCAAGCGTCAAGCGGTCGAGGTTGGCAATCTGGGCCATTTGGCCCCTCAGAAGGGGCGGACACGCCGCCACGAATTCATCGACAAAACGGTCCAGTATGGCCTCAAAGTTGGACTTGGTCGAAAGCCGTTCCAAAAGGTTTTGAAAGATTGCTCGTGCTTCTGCTCGGTCGAAGTCCGGCCGAGCGAAGGCAGGAGGAAGCGCTTTGCGGAAGGCTGGATCGTTCAGGCTGACGTCCGCTACCCATTCCAGGAAGAGGTCTGCCCAGGTATAGGTCAGGACCCCCACGGTGATGTGGAGTGCGACCGTTTCGCCCGAACGAGCGTCGTGGATGGCGCCCCGAGGGATGTAGGCGAGGTCTCCGGCTTGTAATTCGAATTCGAGCGTAGGTTTCCCGCGTTCATGGGCGCAAGGATCAAAGTCCTGCCCTGTGAGGGGTAACCTCACAGGCGTTCCGTAAATTGTCCACTTCTTAGAACCGACAAGCTGCAGGACAAACACGTCGTGGGTATCGTAATGGGATTTGAAGCCTTTGGCTCGGGCCGGCGTCAAGTAGACGTTCGTCTGGAATGGGAAGCTGAATTCGCTTTCGAGGCTGCGACAGAAGGAAGTTAGCGTCGGGACTACTGTATCCAAGTACGATAGAACTATGGTCGTCCCTTCCTCAAAGAGCTGATACACCTTGGCGACGTCGAGGGAGTCGCCACCCAAGGTGTAGTCGGCGGCCGTAATTTTGCGGTCGGCATTTTTCAGGGTAACGTTGGGATACCGCAGATCGAGCGTAGTGAGGACTCGGTCTACCTCGTCCAACGACAATAAGGAGCAGAAGTAATTCGGCTGGTTCCGCTTCACAACCAGCGGCTGCTTCTCCCAGTATTCTTCGAAAAACACTTGCTTGCTGAACGGGCTGATGAGCCATTGGAGCGAGGGCTTTGAAGCACACACAACTCCCTCCACGGCCTGCGACATAGCGCCAGGCATCCCTCGATCGGGCACACGCCCGCTCTAGACACGGGAACTCTTCACAGGCCGATCAAACACTGATCGCTGTCCTACTGAGGTGGTGCCTGTTTTTCCTCTTTTCCTTTGGCCTTGTCGGCGTCAGTGTCGCTCTCGGCCTTCGCTTTCTTGGTCTTCTTGGACTTGGCGCCGGTCTCTTTCTTCTTGTCGGCGTCCTCATCCTTCTTCTTAGGCTTGGCATCTGAGTCTGGCTCTTGAGCCGCAGCTCGCCTGCCAGATACGATCGTCAGAGCCCCACCGGCGAGGAGAGTGCCCGCCGCAGTTAAGAATGATCGCCTCGGCACTTTGCGCTCAGTTACCATCTCCTTGTCCGTGAGGGTCCGAGACGACTCTTGACGGACCACCTCTCGGCCCTCATCGCCAGGAGTTTCGGTCTTTCCTTTCATTCTTCGGTTCATGAGTGTTCCTCCTTCACTGATCTTGTGGTTGTGAGACAAAGCCCTTGTTTCGCCTAACCCCTTACATTGTACTCATCTAACCTGAAAGAACTCTGAAAGCGGGAAAGATATTTTCGTGCGAGAATCACTTGCCGACGACAAGCACAACGAACGTGCCGGGCAGGATGTTACGATACGTCGAGCCATGACCATGCCTGGCGGTGACGAGAAGCACGTTATGCGTTTCTGTATCAAGGGCCATCGTTCGAGCTCCGGGCTGCGTAGGGACATCTTCCAGCACACGGAATTTGTCGGGCGAATCCTCGTGAACAACGGTGAGCGTTCCACAGCCGCCTGCTGAGGCGAAAGCATTCTGCGTATAAGGGTCGAAAAGGCTGGCGTCAGTGCCCGCACCGGTTGGCAGGGCATCGATCACCTTGCCTGTGTCTGCATCCAAGACCACCATCTTCTGATTGTCGCAGACAGAAAAAAGGCGGCGATTCTTGCGATCCATCGAGAGACCGGAAGGCCCTTCGCAGGGGCCGAGCGGCCAACGATGAAGCACCTTCAGCGTTCGCCCATCGAACTCCAAGACCTGGTTTTTGTCGGTGATGTTGACGAAGACCTTGCCTTCTCCATCGGCTACAGCAAATTCCGGCTGTCCGTCCAACACAACCGTACCGGCGATGGTGCCATCAGCGGCGTTGATGGCGGTTGCATCGTTGCCGGCGCTATTCATGATGAACACCCGCTTCGTCGTTTCGTCATACGCGTAGGAGTCGGGATCCTTGCCAGTCTTGACAGTGCCGATTTTCTGTAAACTCTTCAGGTCGAGTATCGTGGATGTGTCATCGCCGTTGACACTGAATCCTCGGCCGAGCTCGGGGATAAGCGCTATGCCGTGGACGCCCGGCATGCCCTCTAGTTTGGCCACGAGCACGCCTGAATCGACATCGACCACGTCCATGTAACTCCCTCGGCCGATGTAGAGGCGGCGAGCAGCGCTGTCCATGTTGATGTAGTCCCAGCCTTCGGTGCCATCCAGATGGATTGTTTTCAGCAGACGATAGCCAGAAGCGCCGGACGTAACGGGGATGGCCGGCGCAGACGTGAGTATAAGAAAAGCAACAGCCAGGCCGACAGGTGCAGCCGCGGTCGCTGCCGGGTTTTTGTGAAACATAGTGATAATCTCCTCCGCAAGCGATAAATCGTGAACATTGTTTATTCTGCCCGCGTTTCTCCCTCGGTATCATTACGTGGCCTCGATCCCGTACAGTAGCTGCTCGCCTCCGCTCTTTGCGAGCCAGCGTGCCACCCCTCATCTCCCTACCTTGAAAACACGGATCTGAGCAGCCTCGTTGTCGCGCCGAGGCACTCCGACATATAGGGAGTTCAACTGGCTTGAGAAAGTGGAGGTAGCTGCTCCAGGGACGGTAGTGACGTACTCAAGAAGGCGGTAGCGGTCGGCATCCCGCTGTTCGATGACCGAGATGGAGCCTTCAGCGCCAGATATGTAGATACGCTTATGCGCCGGATCGTACGCCATATCGTCAGCATCGCCTACGCAGTGAACGTGCGCGACGATCTTACCGGACTCGGAATCCAGAGCCAACATTTCAGCGGGCCTCCGGCAGGCGACAAATAGCCGGTGACCCGTTTCGTCGACGGCCATTGGGAAGTTATCTCGGAAGCCCGCAAGCTGCCACGTCGCCATGACCTTGCGCTCCTTTCGATCCACCACCTCGATAGAGCTGTCTGCTGGAATGTTGGCAAAAATCCGCCCGCCTCTTTCCTCGACCGCGATACCCTGGGGGCTGGCGGGGAATGCAATTTTCCCCAGAAGTCTTCCCTCGGGAATAGCGATGACGGCGATGCCGGTCTTGCTGGTCGTCATGCAGCCCACGTAGAGCTCCATTGCGCGAGCACTGTACTCGAGCTCGTCAAGTCTGCTCTGGAGATCAATGCGGACAAACAACCCAAAGCTGCTGCCGTCGTACATGTACAAATTCTCGCCGCTCGATACATAAAGTTGATTGAACTCGGGAGCGTATCGCGCGGCTGCGGGCCTTTCCCCCTCCAGACTGCGCCACGGCTTGCGGGACTTGAGGTCTACAATTTCGAGCGTCTTGTTGGTGGGCGCCGCGGCGAACAGCCGTTGATGCTCGCCATCCACCGACATATGGTTCAGCCCGCCTTGGACTTTGGGCAAAGCAATCGTCTGCGTTAGCGACAGCTCATCCTTTTCCAGGCCGTCCGCCACGAACAGAGAGCAGAGTGCCGTCACGAAAAACACAATCGCGCTGATTCTCACCGCAACCTCATAACTTTTCGCGAATCGCTTCTTCGCGCCGCACAGAGAGGCCTGAACCTAAGGAGACTTAGGCCTGGATACCGCGTGAATGGCGTGAGGAACGTCAATCGTTTCCCTGTTTGCTGCTCTCCCCCCAGAGCCGGCTACTGAGTTCAACCTACCGAAGTCTACTCACCGAACCTGAAAGAAACCTGAAAGAAGGGCATATTATCTTGTTTTCATGTAGCTTTCAGGTTGGCCTCCTATCCTTCAGGAGGGTCCGATATGCGCCTCCCAACCAGGGCGAGTCGCGATTTGGGAGTCATCTACGCAGCGGGCCTCCTGCGCTCGACAGGCGTGGGACTGACTGGCGTGCTGCTGGGAGTGTATCTTTCGCGCGCGGGCTTCTCAGCCACCGAGATCGGTGTGGTGGTAACCGCGGGACTGGCGGCATCCGCCTTAGGCACACTTGTTGTCAGCCTTTGCGCAGACCGGTTGGGGCGCCGGCGGATCCTGATCGGGCTCTCGCTGTTGTCAGCGCTTGGAGGTTTGGGCTTCGTTCTGACCAGCCGTTTCTCAGGCTTTCTGTTGCTGAGCTTCATCGGCATGGTCAATGGTATGGGTACGGACCGCGGGCCTGCCTTCTCCCTTGACCAAGCTCTGATTCCCCAAACCATCCCGGCCGACCTACGCACGACGGCGTTGTCCTGGCATAGCCTGGTCATGGATATCGGCCATGCCTTGGGAGCGCTCGGGGCTGGCCTTCCGCTCCTGTTCCAGCGCTGGCTCCCGCTGGAGCTGCTGACCTGCTACAGGATTACCTTCGGCATATACGCCACCATCAACGCCCTGACTGCAGCTGCTTATCTGCTGCTTTCACCCAAAGTTGAAGTTCGTGGAGAGCGCGCCGCTGCAGACCGAAAAGCACGACTCTTGCCGCAATCGAGGTCCGTCATTACGAAGCTCGCGGCCCTCTCCGGCCTCGACAGCCTGGGTGGTGGCTTCCTTACGGATGCTCTGCTCGCTTACTGGTTTTTCCACCGCTTTGGAATTCGCGAGAGCAACCTCGGACTGCTGTTCTCGGCGGGAAACATGCTCAATTCCGGTTCCTACCTCCTTGCCGCTTGGCTGGCGCGACGGATCGGCCTGTTGAACACGATGGTTTTCACGCATATTCCATCGAGCCTGCTCCTCATGGCAGTGCCTTTCTCGCCTTCTGCGGCGTGGGCCGTGGTGTTCTATCTGGCTTGGGAGTCGCTGGTGGAAATGGATGTCCCCACTCGCCAGTCCTACCTCATGGCTGTTGTTCAACCCGTTGAGCGCACGCTGGCGACCGGGGTCACAAACTTTGCCCGGAGCGTCTCGAGGTCTATTACTCCCTCGCTGGCGGGTTATTTCATGCAGCACGTGGCTATGGCAACGCCGCTGTTCCTGGGGGGAAGCATCAAGATTGCCTACGACATCATGCTCTATTCAGCGTTCCGGCGGCTCAAGCCGCTCGAAGAGGACACAATCTCCTCATCCACCGTGGACACGACGGTCTCGACTGGGTAGGTTTGGCGCGGGAAGCTCAAAATGCGAGTACTCATCGTTGAAGACGAAAAGAGAATGGCGGACCTCCTCAAAAGGGGGCTGGAAGAGGAAAACCACTCCGTAACCCTCGCCCACGACGGCCAGGCCGGGTTGGAAATGGCGGAATTGTACCAGTTCGACGCAATCGTGCTCGACATCATGCTGCCGGGCCTCGACGGCTTTGAAGTCGCCCGTCGCCTGCGACGAAACAGAAACCATACGCCGATCCTGATTCTTACTGCGCGCGATGCCTTGCCTGATGTTGTGAAAGGGCTGGACATCGGCGCAGACGACTATCTAACGAAACCCTTCGCCTTTGACGAGTTCCTGGCTCGGCTGCGCTCGGTGGCACGACGCGGCTCCAGTCCCCGGCCCACGCGCCTCCAGGTGGACGACCTGACACTTGATCCCGCGACCCGCCAGGTCTTTCGGGGCAAAGAGGAGATCCACTTGACACCGACCGAGTACCGGCTGCTGGAGTTCCTCCTCCGGCGCCCCGGCCGGGTGGCATCTAGAAGTTCCATTGTCGAGGCCGTATGGGGCTTTGACCAGGAAGTCGAAGAGAACACACTCGACGCCTTTGTGCGCCTGGTGCGCAGCAAGGTCGATCGAGACTTCAAACACAAATTGATTCACACGGTGCGTGGTGTGGGCTACACCATCCGCCCCGCCACGAAAGCATGAAACCGCTGCCGATCAAGATCCGATTGACCGCATGGTACTTCGCCGTCCTGGCCCTGAGCCTGGCACTTTTCGGGGCAATAGCTTTCTTCTCCATGCGCAGGAGCATTGAAACCACGGTGGATGAGAGTTTGCGCGATAGGGCGGACGGCATTCAAGAGTTGATGGAGCACGTTCTGCCCGAGGGGACCGAAAGGCTTGAAGACGAACTTCGAGAACACTCCGAACTTCGCGCAGAGGGTGATCTATCGCAGGTGTGCGACCAGGGAGGCGACTGGATCTATCGATCACCGTTGATGAAGCGCTACGACGTGCCATGGCTTGAAACGTCCAGCCCTAGGGTCTACAACCTCGAGCGCCAGGGTCTGCCGCTAAGGGTACTGGCGACCAGCGTGCGCTTTGCCGACCGCACTTACCATGTGCAAGTTGCATCGCCAATGGACGACTTCAATGAGGCCCTCGACCACTTCAGAGGGGTGCTTCTTGTGCTTATCCCTATGCTTCTGCTGCTTGCGTCAGCCGGTGGCTACTGGATGAGCCGGCGCGCTCTGGCTCCCGTGCTTCAGATCACCCAAACAGCCGAGAGAATCGGCTCACGAGGCCTCTCCAGCCGGCTAGCAGTGCCCCAGAGTCATGATGAGCTCCAACACCTCTCGGAGACGTTGAACGGCATGCTGGAGCGCCTGGAGGCGGCGTTCAGGAGGATCACTCAATTCACGGCCGATGCTTCCCATGAGCTGCGCACGCCTGTTGCCCTGATGCGAACGACTGCCGAGCTCTCGCTGCGCAAGCCACGAGCGGAAGCCGACTACCGCGAGGCCCTGACGCAGATCTTGAGGGAGCTCGAAACCACCTCGGCCCTGATTGAAGATTTGATGCTGCTAGCCCGGGCCGACTCTGGAGTTGAAGCACTCCATTTCGCTTCGGTCGATTTGAGCCAGACCCTGCGGGAGGCCTGCCGGCAGGGCCGCGTTCTAGCTCAAGGCAAACAGATTAGATTTCAAGAGGAGATCGCCAACAGCCCCGTCATCGTTGAAGGGGACACCCACGCGCTCCAACGGCTTTTTCTGATCCTCTTTGACAATGCGGTGAAGTACACTCCGGCGGGCGGCAGTGTCACGGTTTCTCTCACTGATGCCAACGGATTCGCCGTCGCTGAAATCCGAGACACCGGAATCGGCATCGGCCAAGCGGAGCTGCCGCACATCTTTGAGCGCTTCTATCGGGCAGACAAAGCGCGCTCCCGTGAGATGGGTGGAGTAGGGCTGGGCCTGTCGATCGGGCGATGGATCGCGGAGGCACACGGCGGTGTGATCGAGGCCGAAAGCACGCCCGGTCAGGGGTCAGTGTTCCGCGTACGCCTTCCGATCTCAAGGGGTTAGTGGGCCCGAGGGCCTAGATTCGGAAACAGTGAAGCGTCCAAATAGGCCCGCAGATGCGCACCTGGGGGCACGCCGAGTCTGTGAAGCACATCATCTTGAGGAGGGAGCCCATGAAGCGAAGGGATTTTATCGGCAAAACTCTGGCGGGAAGCGTGCTGGCGCCGGCGATCGCTCACGCGGCAGGCCAGGAGGAGAATCGCAAACAGCCCGCTCTGGACTTCACCCAAAGAGGCCGGGTTATCGTTGAACGCGCGGTTGCGGGACGCCCGCACGCCGGCCAGGTTTTGGCGGCCATTCAGCCGCACGTCGACGACATTCCGATCTTTGCTGGCGGAACCGTGGCCAAGCTCATTGAAGAGGGCTATACGGGTTACCTCATCCGTACGACCAACGACGAGATGGCCGGGGCAGGCACTACAGGCGAGGTCGTTCTGCACAACGAGCGGGACAACGACGCTGTCGCCAAGGCCCTCGGACTGCAGAAAGTCTTCAATCTGGAATACCGCAATCACCTTCTGGACGGGGTTTCGCCCCTGGACATACGCGGCCGGCTAATCTTTCTTTTTCGGCTGCTGAAGGTAGATACGGTGATTTGTTACGACCCGTGGGGTCTCTACGAAGAGAACCCGGACCACTATGTTACCGCGAAGGCTGTCGAGGCGGCGTGCTGGATGGCCGGGATGGACAAAGACTATCCGGAGCAACTTGCGTCCGGTCTACAACCGCACAAAGTGCAAGAGAAATACTACTTCGCCCGCGGGCCGCAACTGGTGAACCGGGTAGTCGATATCAGCGCGGCGATCGACAAGAAAGTTGAAGCCAATCTCGCGAACGTGACGCA
>DATJKY010000559.1:0-5814 GCA_035490955.1 Terriglobia bacterium
GTCGAGTGGCAACGCGAGATGCGCGACCCGGGGGAGTTCGTCTCCACGCTCAAGGTCGATCTTTACCCCGAGGAAGTCTATACCTTCACTCCTAAGGGCAAAGTGATTGTGTTGCCGCGCGATGCCACGCCCATCGATTTCGCTTACGCCATTCACACCGAGGTAGGCCACCGGTGTGTGGGCGCCAAAGTAAATGGGCGCATCGTGCCCTTGAAATACCGCCTCCGCAACGGCGACATCGTCGAGATTAGCACCCAGATGAACCACACGCCCAGCCGCGATTGGCTGGCTCTGGTGAAGACCTCGCGGGCGCGCAACAAAATCAAGCACTGGATCAATGTGGCGGAGCGCAAGCGGGCGATCGAGATTGGCAAGAAGCTACTGGAGAAAGATGCGCGCAAATACGACCTGGCCCTGAAGAATGTTGCCGTCGAAGATTACGAGCGCGTCTCTCGACACTACGGATGCCAGACGGCCGACGACCTCCACGCCGGTCTGGGATACGGCAGGTTTTCAGCGCGTCAGGTGCTGAGCAAGCTGATTCCCTCCGCATCCATCGAAGCTGAGCAGCCGGCCCGATTCAGCGGAATGGTGAAGCACGCTCTGGGCTTGGGCCGCGACGCAGCGATTCAGGTGCACGGCCACGACGACTTGATGGTGTACCGGGCGAAGTGCTGCAACCCCGTCCGCGGCGAGTCCATAGTAGGCTACATCACCCGCGGCAAGGGCATTTCCGTTCACTCCAAGTCCTGCCCGAACGTCCAGAACCTTGTCTACGACGCCGACCGGCGCATCGAGGTGGAGTGGACCGGGCCGAAGTACGGCCTTTATCCGGTTAAGCTGACTCTGGCCACGGCCGACCGGCGGGGTTTGCTCGCCGATGTGACCGCGGCCATCAACGACGTCCATTCCAACATCCAGAACATCGAAGCTCGCACCGGCGACGACCAGGCATCGATCGAAGTCACCCTGGATATCGTAGACATGCACCACCTGGAAAGGATTGTCTCGACACTGCGGAAGATCGATGGCGTCCACCAGGTGCGGCGCGTCATGAGCTCTTGAGGCGATTCGGGCACGCAGCCAAAATGCCCTTCCCGCTTTCATGAGGGAAGGAGCCGGTCCGCACCTGCTCCTACTTCACAACCTTTCCGGAGCGGATGCAACTGGTGCAAGCAAGGAGAGTCGCTCGGGTTCCATTCACCGTTGCCTTTACCCGCCTCAGATTGGGCTTCCAACGGCGTCTGGTCACGTTGTGAGCGTGACTTATCCGATTACCGGAGGCAGGACTTTTTCCGCAAATGTCGCAAGAGCGCGCCATAGGACCTCGCACAACTCTGTAAACTTAATGTCTAATAAACTAGTTTAGCAGAACCTTTCGTGTTCGTCACGGTAAAAAAGCTTCTCTGACTCTCGATGAGAGTCCCTCGGAAAAGCGGGTTAAACTGTCGACATGCCCGATTGGAACGGTTTCGGGAGGAGTAACTGCCTCCTAGCCCTAGCCCTGCCTGTTTGGAGCGTGCTGTGGTGGGGGGCATGCGCACACCGGGCAAACCCGGATCGGCAAATCTGGGCGGAAGTCGACGGGAAGCCTATTTTCCGTGACGAGGTGGAACGCTATTACCGTAGTCGGCTGACCTCGGCCTCCTCCGAATCCGGCAAGGAGGAACAGGCGCTATCGCTGAAGTTGAATATCCTGAACGAGCTTATCAACAATCAGATTCTTCTTGCTCACGCCTCTCGCGCCGGCGTTAACATGTCTGAGGCCGAAGTGGACAAGAGAATGGCCGATCTACGAACCCCTTACTCGGACGAGGAATTCCAGAAGAAGCTCAAGGACCAGGGAATGACACTCAACGACCTGCGCCAGCAGGTGAGCGACAGCCTGCTGGTCGAAAAGCTCATCAACAAGGAGGTCACTTCAAGGGTCTCAGTGAATGACAATGAGGTTGCCGAGTACTACGAGAGGAACAAGGCCAGCTTCAACGTGCCGGAGACACAATACCATCTGGCCCAGATACTGGTGACACCGACGCCAGACCCGCAACTGCGCAATTTGGCCAGCGATGATGCGAAGACGCCGGCGGCGGCTGAACGCAAAATCAAAGCGCTTTTTGCTCGGCTGCGGAAGGGCGAAGACTTTGACAAGCTGGCCCAAGCTTATTCCGAGGACCCGAATACGGTTTCCGGTGGAGGTGACATGGGCTTCATACCCGCCTCAGCGCTGGCCTCCCAGAGCAAGATCCTTATGGCGCTCCAGTCGCTCAAGGTAGGTCAAGTCTCAGGGATCATTCGCGACTCAGGTGGCTACCACATCGTCAAAATCCTCGGCCGCGAGGATGCCGGCCAGCGCCCCCTCTCTGATCCAAGAGTGCAAAACAGCATTCGGCAGACGCTGATGAACGAAAAGGAGCAGGTCCTGAAGACCGCCTACATTGAGGGCCTGCGCGACAAAGCCAGAGTTTCAAACCATCTGGCAGCGCAAATCGTCGAGGCAGCAGGGAGTCCCCCGGGACCCTAGCTTGGCTGAAGGGTGTCCCAATCCTTGATGGCGATCACAATTTCGCTACTCGTTTGTTTTCTTACATATTCCAGCGTTCTTTTATTCTCGAGAAGCGTTTGTTTTGAGCGCGGGAATAGAGCTGGCCGAAATCAGTCTTATACTTTGGTGTGAAATTTTGTTTGGCCTGCGTCAACGGACTCCGGTCAACTCCGGTCAGCAGACGGTGCAGATAGTAATGCGGCAAGGCTATAATATGCTCCATTGGACTCAATCCGGCATGACGTATTGGGCGGTGTCCGACCTGAACAGCAGCGAGCTGCAGGAATTGGTGCGGCTGGTCCAAGGTCGGAATGGGCACATACCCTAGGTCCCTCGACCAGCCTTTCTGCGCCGTCTGCCAGCACATAATCCGTGAAGTGCTCACCCCCCACGCGCCCGGCAAAGAAATCGTGGCTTTGCCTGGGTGATCAATTTCGGTCGGACCAGACCGGGCAACTCCGCCAGATAACCACCGAAAGAGGCTGAGAAGGCTGACGATTGCCTCTCTCCAAGACGCTTCTGTGATAAACTCGAAATTCAAGTCAGAGCCAAGGCTGGCCCGGTGAAAGTGCTGTGCCTCACCCGAGGAACGCCGTCGGCTCGGGTCGATTGGCGTATCGCCTTTGACTCTTCGAGGAGATGACATGCCCGAGGACAAAGCTCACGACTCCGGATTCAAAGTTGTCGATCGCCGTCCCTTCAGCGTAGACGGAACGCGTCGCGAAGGGGCTGAGGAAAAAACGAGCGAGAGGTCATCAGAACTACGCACCCCCGCTGCGGCCTCGAGCCCTACCAGCGCCACCCGTGAACCTGAGGAGTACCTTGAACCTGAAGGTTCGGGGTTTGAGACGCTGGTTTCGTATCTGAGTACCACGGCGATGTTTCAATTGGGAGTGCTGCCCGGCCCCAGTGGGGAGCGCATTCCGCCCGACATGGTCAGTGCTCGCCGCACCATCGACCTGCTCGAGGTACTCCAGGAGAAAACCCGCGGGAACCTGACACCGGTAGAGAGCCGCCTCCTGGAGGACGTGCTTTACGAACTCCGGCTCAGCTATGTCGAAGTCGAGAAGCGCGGGGCTCGAAAGCGGCGATGAGACTGACCTTCCTGGGTACGGGAACCTCCACCGGCGTGCCGACTCTTACCTGCGAGTGCCCCGTCTGCCTATCCTCGGATCCCAGAGACAAGAGAACCCGTCCCTCGGTACTGTTAGAGTACGACGGACGGGCGGTCGTCATCGATACCACGCCCGACTTTCGCCAGCAGGCCTTGCGCGCCCGGATGCGACGGCTGGACGCCGTCGTCTTCACCCACGAGCACGCCGACCACATCCTCGGACTGGATGATGTCCGCGTCTTTTACTTCCGGCAGCACGTGCCTATTCCCATTTATGCCGACAGCCGGACCATGGAGAGCATCCGCCGCGTCTACAAATACATCTTTGACCAGTCGTATGCCTATGGGGGAATCGCCAGGCTCGACCCTCAACTCATCGACGGACCCTTTGACCTCTGGGGAGAGCGGCTGATTCCCGTACCCGTCGTGCACGGCGACCTACCCGTCCTGGGCTTCCGCTTTGGCCATGCCGCCTATGTGACCGATTTCAGCGCCATCCCCGAGCCTACCCTGCCGCTGCTCGAGGACTTGGACGTGCTTATTCTGGACGCTCTCCGCCACAAGCCGCATCCCACGCACTCAAGCGTCGAACAGTCTCTGGGGCTCGTGGAAAGGGTGCAACCTCGCCGGGCGTTTTTCACTCATATCGCTCACGAACTAGGACACGAAGAGACCAACGCCACGCTACCTCCCCATGTCCGGCTGGCCTACGATGGTTTGGTGCTCGATTTGTAAAAAACGTCTTTTGGCCTTTGTCGGTGGTCGTTTGTCGTTGGCCCCTGGTTCTTAGTACGGACATCTCTTTGACGGTCGACTGTGAACTGTAAACCAGCCTGATGCGCCTCATCCGCCATCTCGAGGAAGTCCGCGACCTGCCGGCGACGTGTAGTGTGACCATCGGCAACTTCGACGGTGTGCACATCGCTCATCAGGAACTGCTCCGCCAGGTGGTAGAGTCGGCGAGGGCGAGGGATGGAGCCGCCATCGCCGTCACCTTCGAGCCCCACCCCATCAAGCTTTTGGCGCCTGACCGCGCGCCCAAGGTCCTCACTCCACTGGAGCGCAAGGCCGAGCTCATCGAGCGCTTGGGCGTCGACGTCCTGGTTGTTTTGGATTTCACAAAGGAATTGGCACGTCTTTCGCCACTCCAATTTGTGCGCGACATTCTAACCGGCTGCCTGCGGGCCACCACGGTCCTCGTGGGGCCCAACTTCCGGTTCGGTTACCGCCAATCGGGTGACATCGAAGTGCTCATGGCCATAGCCCGGCAAGAGGGGTTTCAAGTTCGGGTTCTGCCAGAAGTAAACGTGCGCTGCCAGCGGGTGTCCAGTACTCGCATCCGCGAACTGCTTTCGGCGGGGCAGGTGCCGATCGCCAGCCGGCTACTGGGACGGCCTTTCTCAAACTACGGTCCTATCGTCTCCGGTCTGGGTGTTGGACACCGACATACCGTGCCCACCCTCAACCTGGCGCCAGTGGAAGAACAGTTGCCCAAGGTCGGCGTCTACGTCACGCGAACCCGGCTGGGGAACACAAGCCATGATTCCGTCACCAACGTAGGACACAAGCCGACGTTCGGCGACAATCACCGGCTCACCGTCGAAACCTATCTGCTGAACTTCGAAGGTGCGGTCGAGCAAACCGACATGGAAATCGAGTATCTGTACAGGCTGCGCGACGAAATGAAATTCCAGAACCCCGCCATCCTCAAGGCCCAGATACAGGACGACGCGCGCCGCTCGCTCAAGTTCTTCCGGCTGCTCCGGCGCTTCCACGAAGAGCGTCATGTATGACCAGGGCTTGTGCCCGGCATGAAAATAACCGGACTGCAGCCCTCGCCCCCTTGGGGGAGAGGGTGGCGAGTGGAACGAGCCGGGTGAGGGGGGTTCCAGCCGGTTATTTTGAAGCATCGCGCGGCAAAGCCGCGATCTTTTCACAGCTTCAGAGCCCTCGGATGGCCAGCCATAGCTAGCCCCTCCCGGCCGCACTCAGCTTCCCGCCGCAGCACTAGGAGCAAATAGGAGCAAATCACACGAGGGACGCGAGCGATCGCACGCTTGACTTCAATCGTCTGCATTGCTAGTTTGTTCCAGCAGCTTGTCATTCCCTGAATTCAATCTGGAGGTGAGTGATGAAGAGGGGAAGCCTTTTGGTGAAT
>DATJKY010000560.1:0-5670 GCA_035490955.1 Terriglobia bacterium
GTCCTTGCCCGTCGACCCAGGCGGGAGCTGGCCTTCCAGCACAACCTGAATGCTGCGAGGAATCTGCCACCAGAACTCGCTCGTAGCCCAGATAGCGGCGGCATCGGTGCGGACGACCGGAGTTCCGACGGCACCCAGGGCACCGTACATGTTGGAGTGCGAGTCCGAGGCTACCACGAACGAACCCGGCTTCACGTATCCTTTCTCTACCATGATCTGGTGGCCAATGCCGGTGCCGGCGGGATAGAAGTCCACACCTTGTTCGCGCGCGAAGGCCTCGATAGCGCGATACTTCTTGAGGTTCTCCTCCGCCTGGTTCTGAATGTCATGGTCAAGAGCAAACACCGGCTGACGGGGATCCTTAATGCGCTTGGCGCCAATGGCTTTGAACTTCTTCATGACCGGCGAAGTGTTGTCGTGGGTCATCACATGGTGCGGGCGAATAGAGACGAAATCGCCGGCGCGCAGCGGTCGATTTGGCCCTTCCGCCAAGTGAGTTTGAGCGATTTTCTCGACGATGGTCTGTCCCATGTTTCCTCCAGGGAGTCGCGAATAGCGAGCCGGGAGTCGGAATAGTAAATTGTGTATAGTGAATTGTGAAGGGTAAATGGGTGAAAGCCAAAGGAGAAAGACGAATCACCTCGATTTGTGGCGCTTAATTCTTGGCGCTTAGTCCCGGCCGACCAGGAAGAAGTTTTCACAATTTACCATTCACAATTTGCTTGTCGCTGTTCCCGACTCGCTACTCGCGATTCGCTGCTCGTTCTGCCTTCACCATCTGCATCAGCTCGCTGACCGAGCCGAGCTTCTCAAGGCTCCATACTGCGTCGATGACCCTACGGCGCGCCGCCTGGTAGAGGGCCGGCTCGGCCAGCGCTTCGAATTTCTCCTCCACCTCGCGGTCGGAAAGCGGGTTGCGCGGGTCGCCCTTCGGATAGTCTAACTGGCGTGTGAACTCGCGCCCATCCATAGTGCGAATGGTGACGATGACGCGCTGCAGGGCGGGAAAAACCTTCTCGATCTCGGGATCGGCCACCACTTCGACCTTCTTCAACTGAGCGCGAATCGTCGAATCCATGATCTTCGCCGGCGTAAACTGAAGCGGAGTCACCTGCCGGTCCACGAGCGCGGCGGCAATGACGTAGGGTAACGAATGGTCGGCCGTCTCCTTGGTGCGCGGGTCGTATTTACTGGGATCCGCCAGGATGTCGGCGGCGCGAGCGAGCGACCGGATATGAATTTTCTCGACATGCTCCGGCTTGAGGTCATGCTGGTGCACGAGGTCGAGTACGGCGGAGATGGGAGCGTGGGTCAATGCCTCCGTGGGAAACGCCTTCATGCCGCACTGCATAATCCGCCACGATTCACCCAGCCCATCCACAAGGACACTCAGCTTCCACTCCGGGCCGAAGCAGCGCGCCAGCCCCTCTTTGCCCTCCACCACGTGCTCCGGGCCGGTGTAGCCCTTCTCCGCCAGCAGAGCTGCGAGCACACCACTCTGTGTGGCCATGGGGTCGACGGTGTTCTTCATCATGGTGAGCTTACCTGCAGTAACGGCACCCAATGTGCAGTGGCGGCTGGCCGAGATGCCGATGGCGTGTTGAATCTGTTCCCAGCCGAGGTGGAGAGCGCGGCCGGCGACGATGGGAGAGACGAAGGCTGTCAGGGTGGCGTGGTGCCAGCCGCGCTCGCGGATGCCGGGGAAGGCTGCCTCGCAGAAGCGCATCTCGAATTCATGTCCCAGCACCAGGCCCACGATCAGCTCTCGACCGTCGCCGCCGGCGCGCTCCGAGCAGGCTATGGCGGCGGGGAAGATATCGGAAGGATGGGAAGGATCCTGTTTCCAATAAATGTCGTTGTAATCCATCACCCGGATCATAAGGGCGTTGGCGAGCGAGGCAGAGACCGGGTCCATCTTCCTGCCCTCCCCGATCACGGTGGCGGAGCCCGGCCCGGCGAGCTCGTTTAGTACCTGGAGAACGATGCGCACATCGTGCTGCCAATAGCCACCCAGAGCACAGCCCAACGAGTCAAGTAGAAACCGCTTCGCCTGGTGCACGGCCTCCTGCGAAACCTGCTCGAACTTCAGCCCAACGGCCCACTGGGCCATCTTCGCGGTCAGGGTTGGGTTGGATAGAGCCATGGAACCTCGGGGATTGGCGAATTGCGAGTCGGGAGTTTGGGAAAGGGGAATTTCAAACGACAAATGGCAAACGGCAAATTTCAAATGGTCCAGAAAACCATTTGCCATTTGCTCTCTGCCATTTGCCTTTTGCCATTCTTTCTACCTTCCCGAGTCTCCATTCGCTACTCCCTATTTCCTAAACGGCAAATAGGCCATGAAATCTGCATGGTGGACGATGGTCGCTTCAGTGCTGCGCTTCACCAGGTCCCCTTCGGCAGCATGAGCCGCGATGATGTGGCAGACGTGGTCGGGGACACCGCACTCCATGGCCAGCGCCACGCCGGTGAAGGGATGACGCAGGAATTCGCCTCGCGCGCTCTGGCGAGTCTTGCCCTCCACGTTCTCGTACTCCAAGAGCTTCCCCACGTCAGCTAGAATGGCGCCGGCAATCACAGTATCCATATCAATAGGCAGCGCGTGGCCCATGAATTCGCGCATGGCTTCCGCTGAGCGGCGGGCGATGTGCACGACGCAGCGCTTGTGATCCATGAAAGTGACAGGACAATCGGGTACCAGCAGCGTGAAGGGTATCTTATGCAAGTCTTCCGGCTTAAGCGGGCTGAGCTCGAAAGCCCTCACCCACGTGTGGGCTACTTGAGCGCGGAGCTCGGAGTTCGCAATCCATGCCAACTCCGGCCAGAGCTGCTTCACCGCATTGACCATGACGACCCCCTCCCGCCAAGGAGTCGATACCCTATCGTACGGAACCAGTCTACTACGCGGCCTTTAAGATGTCAGTGGCCTTCGCCACGCCTGGCCGGCAGGGTATACATTACGAAATGGTATAACTTGGGTATATACCCACTTCAACGCGAGGGACAATATGTTACGATGAGCGAGCGATGTTTCGACTCGTGCTGGATTGCACTGTGCGTAAGTCAATCGGTTTGGCGTCCTTTCGTTCCTGTTTTTCGGCGGTTCTGGTGTTTGTGCTCCCGTGTCCATTAGCACTTGCCTGGGGTGAACGCGGGCATCGCATCGTCAACGCCGCGGCGGTTAACAATCTGCCCGAACCCTTGAAATCCTACTTTCGGACGCGCATCGGTTATCTCGTGGAGCACGCCAGCGATCCTGATTATCTCGCTCGAGAGAATCCCCAAGAGCGCCCGCACCACTACACGGAGGTCGAGGCCTACGACTCGTATCCCTTTGCAGCATTCCGGGCACAATTCGTGGACCAACGCCGGGGACCGTCAGGCGGGCAACTCACGCACGGCGACTCCGTGTGGCAGATCGAGCAGTTCACGTTGCAGCTCAGCAAGGATCTGCAGCGGCGGCGCTGGAAGGAGTCCGACCGCGACGCGGTGTTTGCGGCGCACTACGCCTGCGACCTGACCCAACCGCTCCACACGGTGGTGAACTACGATGGACAGCTTACCCGACAGGCAGGGATCCACGCCCGCTTCGAGACCATGCTCGTCAACGCCCTCGCCGACGGCTGGCTTTTGAAGCCACAACCGGCGGTCAATGAGCCAGACCTCCGCGCCCGGATCTTTCGCGAATACGTCGATAGCTACAATCAGCGCCAACTGATCTTTGCCGCGGACCGCATCGCGCTCGATGGTCACACCTATCTCGATCCTCAGGTCCTTCGCGCGTTCATCCAGATTGACGGGCTTCTAGCTCGAAAGCGTCTGGAGGCCGCAGCCTCCTTCGTCAGTTCGCTCTGGTATACTGCCTGGGTACGCGCCGGCAAGCCGGCCCTAGGAACCCGAAACTGAAAATAGAAATTGGAAAATGGAAACAGCTCGAATTTCGAGCCTCCAATTTCCAGTTTCGAGTTTCAAGTTTCCGTTTTCGACTACCATGACGCGCCGGCAGGCCATTATGATCGCGGCGCTCGTTCTCGCCGCTTCCGCCTTGAGTGCTCTCACAGCGTACCGTCTGGCACTACGGCGTGCAACTCCGCGCGGCACCGCCCCGGCCGTCCAGACCGGAAACAAGGGCTGCGTGGACTTCCACGACGCCGGCTCTCACATCGGTGAAGAGGCGTGCGTCTCCGGCCGTGTCCTGCGCGTTTTTGTTTCCCGCGCCTCGAATACATTTCTGGATTTTTGTGCGGATTACCGGGACTGCGCGTTCACCAGCGTTATTTTCTCCTCCGACCGGGAGAAGTTCGGCGACCTTCAAACACTAAGGGGACGGCAGGTGGAAATTCACGGTCCCGTCACGCTTTATAACGGACGGGCAGAGATTGTCATTCACGGTCCGGACCAGATCCGCGCGGCAGACTAGGCCCCCTCGAAGTAGGAAAATGGAAACTGGAAGTTGGAAATTAGAGACTGAAAAGCGGGCAAGCGGCGCCACAGAACTTTTTGACGAGGATTCTCGAGTTTCGAGTTTGTTATATCGAGTTTTCAGTTTCCAATTTCCAGTTTTGACACTTCTTTTTTGTGCTTACTGCTTCCTGCCTTCGGCCTACCCCCTTCAGCAGGACCCCGTGGCTCAGGCTGAAGAGGCGGTACAGCTCGCCGGAGCGTCGTCGCAAAAGGCCACCGCCTACGTGGCCTTGGGGCGCGCGTACTTCGCGAAAGGCGAAGAGGACAAGGCGGAGTCAGCATTAAAGTCGGCGATCGGTCTCGACCCGGCCAATGTCGACGCTTACCTCGAATTGGGACAACTGCGTATCTTTCAACACAAAGTGCCGGAGGCCGAGGCGGAATTCCGCCAGGCCGTGCGCGTGGCACCTGACTCTGCCGTCGCCAACGCTACGCTAGCCGAGGTATTACTTCAGACGGGCAGAAATGTCGAGGCCCGCAAGTTTTTGGAGAAAGCCGTTAGCCTCGACGCACGCGACTGGCACAGTCAGTACCGCCTGGCAACCTTGCTGTCCGACGATTTGGCGCGCGCTGCGGAGCTGCTGACGAACGTCACCCGGCTTGCCCCGGACTTTCTTCCGGCTCGCGAAGAACTCGGCCTAGCCCTGCTGCGGCGTGGTGACTCGAAGGCGGCTACCAGCTTAGCGGAGGCCTTGATCGCGGCACAGCCCAAGGCGGCTGAAGGTCATAGCCTAATGGCGATGGTCTTATGGAAGGGCCGCGACTTCGAGGCTTCGCTGGCGGAGTGCGCCATGGCACTGGCCGCCGATCCGAACTCATCTCGTATGCAGCTTTTGCAAGCGCTTGAACTCTGGCAAATGGACAGGAAGAAGGAAGCTCAGCGGTTGTTCGTGCTCGCGGCAAAAAAGGACCCTGCGCTGGCGACAGCCGCCGTCTTCTGCAGGCTCCTGCTCTGCGAGGCCCGCGACATCGGCGTGGTGGACGAGTTTCTGCGCAAGAACAGGTGGGCCGTCACACCCCAGGAACCGTGAGACGCCCGCCGAGCAATGGTAGCGTCGCAGACCGCCGTTTTTGCGGTCTGCGGCTTTCATTCCGGCTTACGACAAACCGCGGACCTTCTATAACGGCGTCGGCTTTGTCAAGGCTTTTTTAGCCACACTTCCGCCGCCGCGTGCCGGGCGCGGGGTCAAGGGCGATCCGGCGCTT
>DATJKY010000561.1:0-7788 GCA_035490955.1 Terriglobia bacterium
ATCGAAGCCGAGATCCACTACGACCAACGGCAGCTTCGGGTGCGTGTGCGGGACGACGGAAAGGGCATCGACCCGCAGGTCCTTGCCGAAGGCGGGCGGCCCGGGCACTACGGCTTGCCTGGAATGCACGAACGCGCCAAGCTGTTGGGGGGCAAACTGGCGGTCTGGACTGAACTCGATTCTGGTACCGAGATAGAACTGACAATTCCCGCCACTGTCGCATATGCAAAATCGCCAGTCGCCCGCCAGGCGACCTCTTCGGGACAAGGAACCTGATGTCGCTACCCATGGGCGGATTCGGACTAGCCGGCCTGCTGATCGCATCGCGAATAGGAATGCAAGGACTCGCGGGCAAAAATGCAGAAACCCACTCCCCTCTGCCAAGGGGCCCAAGGGGAGAGGGTGGTCCCGCGGAGCGGGACCGGGTGAGGGGTCTCTGGCTTCGAACGCTGCCCGGAAAACTTGACTCGAAAGGCCCAGTTCCGAACATCAAGCCTTCTAGAATGCCTCGGTCACGACTGACCGTGCCCTGGGCGCTTCGGCTGGAGCTGGTTGAAGAATGTCCTCAACCGTGCGAGCATTGGCTCCACGTCCGCCCCATCCGCCTCCGCAGCTTCGGCGAGGCTCAAGGAGCGAGGCGGACGTTGAACTTGCGCCAGCGTCTTGAGGCCAGCTTGAATCAATACAGGCCCGGTTTTCGGGAAGCAGGTAACGTACCAATAAAGCGGCAGCGCGGCGTCGATCTCGCCCGGATCGAGCCACACGGGAATGGGGTGCTTGATCGTCATCCCCAGGTTGACTACGAAGATGACGACGGCAGTCATTTCAAGCAGTGCCGAGATGGGCAGAATCTTCCATGCCGCTCCCCCGGCGGAGTAGGCGATAGCCTCGCTGGACACCCTCAGGGCACAGCCCAAATTTAGAACCCAGAGGCCGGCAGCCATAAGCGCGGAGCTGTACAGTTCGCGCCCGTTCAAGAACGACGGGAGGATTCGCGGCCCAATAGCAAAGATGAGTGTGGCCAAGAATCCCACGGTGACGGCATGACGGGAGGCGCCTCCGAGTCCTGTCTGGGCGGGTATCAGATCAGCCGCCACGCCCAGCAGGGCGCCAAACACGAGCCAGACGTATGCCAGGCGAACGAAGCCGGGGTAGTGCCGATACGCTCCCCGGAGCTTGGCGAGGCGCGGAGCGCGACGAAAAATCCGGAGCGCCCAGATGGCGACTGCGGTTGACGCCAGCGCCAGCAGGTCTGCCAGCAGGAATTGTCGGGCCAAGGCGCACACGACGATGGCGCTAATGCCCGCGCACAGGACGCCTGCCGTGCGGTGGACCGGCGCTTCGAGACCTAGAAACACGGTAATAAAGCGCGTGCTGTAACCCCACACCATGGGAACGGCGAATCCCCAGAGGGCGATCAGCAGGAAAATGCGGTCTGACGTGGCCGGATACACAGGCCACGGTGCGGTGGCGACGACATAGATCGAAATGCCAAGGTTGAGGATGAGGGCGACCGTTAGGGAGGCAAATCCGCAGATGCCCAGCCAGGAGCCCAGATCGCTCGGGCGTACCCCTTGTGGGTGCTTCCCTGGTTGGGTGCTCCGTTTATCCTGGGCACCCACAAGGGGTGCCCCTACCTGTTTGCCGGCTTTGAACGCAACGACTCGCAGGACCAGCGCCAGCGCGAGCAGTTCAAGCACTCCGGAAACAACGAGGGCGGCTCGCCAAGCCTGAGCGCTGACCCCGGCCCACCATCGCCAAGTCACGCCTGCGGTCCACAACCCCCAGACGGCCCAGGCGGTACGAAAGCGCCGCAGCGGACGGCCACGAAACTTGGGCAAGACGTACAGCGATATACCCAGGATGAAGGTGCCCACCCAGCCGAACAGCTGAGCCTGCCCATGCGCCTGGATCCACGCGATACTGGCGGCGCCGTTGGCGTGATGCCCGGCAATGGAGAGAAGGTTCCAAACTCCGAGGAGCGTTCCAGGCAGCGCAAGGAAACAGAGCCCCGTCAGGATGAATGCGGCAAGCATGCGTGCTGCGCGGCGCTCTGGCCCAGGATCGGCGTAGTCGGAAGGGCTTAAGCGATCACGCTCGTAGCCTGCTTGCCACCGCTCGGGCAGTGTTTCATCCGTGCTCTTTGCAGGCATCTCGATTGAACTCCTGAAGTCAGGTAACGCCGCCTTCCAGACGGCGGCTATCGTTTCCCGCCCCAGCAAAAGCGGGCAGGATGCCCGCATAACAGCCGGCAAGATGCCGGCGCTACACTCAAACCCGAAAGCATTTGAACACAGACTGCGGACGCCAACTATGACGTAAGTCACAAGCGGTGTTTCCTGGTTTCCGCGTGACCAAAGTCATAGATGCTTCGATGGCCTTCCACTAATCTGCGGTTTGTCAGTCCGGGTAGCGCGGACCTCCGTCTTTGTGGTCCGCGGTTCGTAACAAAGGGAGGCGGTCAGAATGGCAAGCTCGATTCAGATTTCAAGTCCAGGTGAGCCACCGACAGGCGAGATCAACGAATCCACCAGCGTGGCGGAGGTCCTGAAACGGTGTCCGACCGCGCGGCGGGTATTCGACCGGTTCGGACTGAAGGGTTGCGGCGCCGAACACGGCCCGGCGGAGGCGCTGTCGTTCTTTGCCGCTGTTCACCAAGTCGACCTGCAGGCTCTTCTTCGGGACCTGAGGGCGGAGGCGGAGAACCCGTCACCGGAACAATACGTCTACCGCGAGTCGCTGGCCGACTACATCTATCGCCGCTTCTTCAAGGCCGGAATCGCCATCACCCTAACGGTCGGAGCCTTGTGGGGTGCGATCAACCTCCTGCAGATAGCTCTCGACAAGAATCTGTTACAGCTTCGTCTGGTGCCCTCGATTCACGCCCATGCCCACGCCATGATTTTGGGATGGGTGGGTCTGTTCGCCATGGGGTTTGCCTACCAGTCGTTTCCTCGCTTCAAGTTCACGAAACTATGGAGACCGGACCTCGCAAACCTCACCTTGATCATGATGCTCGTCGGGATCGGAGCCCGAATCGGCGCCGAGTTGCTGCAGCCGGTGCCCCTCGGCTTGGGGCTCGGCGTTCTATCGGCAGCGGTGGAATTGACTGCCATCTGCCTGTTTGTGCTGATTATTCTCCGGACGGCGCGAAAGTCTATGGAGCCCCGCAAACCATACGAAAAGTTTATCTTGGGCGCTTTCTTTTGGTTCCTGGTTCAGGCGATTTTCAGCGACGTGTTCTTTTTCGCCAGGGCCACTGCCGCGAGCCAAGAGCAACTAGTGCACCGCATCGTGCTACTCGATGCACCCCTGCGCGACGTGCAGTTGTTCGGTTTTGCCGCCCTCATCATTGCCGGGGTCAGCCAGCGCTTTGTCCCGGTGGTCTACGGCCTAAGCCGGCCGCAGCACGACCGGCAGAAACTGATTTTCGCCCTGATGAACGCCAGCCTCATCCTGGATGTGATGAGCTATATCGCCCTGCTATCCTCCGGCAAGCTCTACTTCGCTGCGGGGCTGGAGATTTCCTACCTGCTCATGGTGATCTGGGCCGTGCTACTCGTCCGTCAACTCAGCGTGTTCTCACCGCCCGCTCGTAGCGACCGAAGCTGGAAGTTCATCCGCGCTGCGTACGCGTGGCTTGTGATTTCCATGGCCATGATGCCTCTCTTCACGGTTTACGGCGCGCTAACGCATCAGGTGTTCTCGCACGCCTACTGGGGAGCGCACCGGCACGCTTTCACCGTAGGTTTCGTCAGCTTGATGATTGTGGGTGTCGCATCCCGGGTCGTGCCGATACTGGCCGGCGCAGACTCAGGCCGGGTCGGTTCCCTGTGGGGACCCTTCGTCCTTCTGAATGTAGGTTGTGCCGCGCGAGTATTCTTTCAGATTCTCACCGACTTTGTCCCGGGCGTTGCTTATCCGCTGATCGGCGCAAGCGGGTTTATGGAGTTCACTGCCTTGGCTTGGTGGGGCATCGGCCTCTGGCGAATCATGAATCTCGCCGGGACTCACCGCCCCTCCTTACTCGCAGGTCTAGCTCCGTTGGTGCTAGGTTAAGCGTGGGGTGGGGGTGTGCAGGCAAGAAGTTCCGCCATCATGGCGTGTATCTGTTCATGTCTGCCGGCGCCGATCTTCTCGACTTCGAGCTTCTCAAATCCTTCCGCCAGGCTCGCCTGCTCGTCGGGCGTGAGGATCCGCTCGGCCATCACAAAGAGCACGTTATTCTCCTTGTCGATATGAGCATGCAGCAGTTCCGCGTAGGCTCGCGCTGCACTCGCCCACCGGCACCCGCCGCCCTCCACAATCAGCCGATAGTCTTCCGCGGCCTCGGTCATCTCCCTGATCCACTTCCGACCTTCCTGGTGCTCATTCAGCATGACCCCTAGCGGGCCACCGGTGCGTGGCAGGCCCTTGGCTTCGAGCAGAGGGAAGAGCAGCTCCTCTTCCTTGCTGTGATGGCACTGGTCTACGAAAACGCGGAAGAACTCCAGCACCTTGTCGAGGATGTCGGGACTGACGCGTTGGCCGCGCTCAAGCTGGGCGGCTAGGTCGTCCGTGAATCCTAGCATCTTCACAACAGCATCGTGTTCGTGACGCAAGATCTCTGTGGCGGTTGGCATTGAGCTTCTTCCTCCTGCCTACAAACTCGCGCCGCTGCTGCTCGGGTGATATGACCAAAGTCACGGAAGGGCCTGTATGTGTTGGGCATGGTGGTTGAGACAGGGAGAATGCGGAAAGAGCAGTGAGTCACACGGACCAGTTCAATCAGTACATTGGCCACGACTCACTGACCCGATGGCTCAGTATTGCTACTCGCTCGTGGCAACCTCCTTCTCCAGGACGGCAAGATCAGGGATGACAACCCTTTTGCCGTCCAACTTGAGCAGGCCGGCCGCCTGCAAGCGGCTGAGGTTGCGGGAGACCAGTTCTCGGACCGTGCCGATTTGGAATGCGAGTTCCTGGTTGCTGGTGGTGAGAGTGAACTCGATCCCACGCATGGTCTTCTTACCCTTCTCACAAGCCTCACGAAGCAGAAGCGCCAACAGCCGGTGCCGAACCGTCGTGAAGGACAGCTCTTCAATGATGGAGACCAACCCGCGCAGGCGTGCACCGACCACCCGCAAAACCTTCAGAGCGACGTCTGGGTGCTGCAGGCAAAGACCTTGGAAGTCTTTCTTGCTGATGAAAAGTAGACCGGCGTCGGAAGCTGCGATGGCCGAGGCTGGATAAGTCCCGCCGTCAAAGACGGGCAATTCCGCGATCGAGCTGCCCGGACCCTCCACGGTCAATACCTGCTCCCGCCCCCCAGCGGAGGTTTTGAAGATCCTCACCGCGCCCGACTCGATGACGTATAGACCCTGGCAAGGATCTCCCTCGGCAAAGATAACTTCACCTTGACGGAATTGGCGTGGTACGGCTCGTGCCACAAGGGAGTCCATCTCGGTCTCGGAAAGGCCGCTGAAAAGGGGCACCTTCTTAAGTGAGGCGGCACGCTCGGCTCTAACATCTCCCATAAAGGGACATTCTATCTGCAGCCAGCGCGACCCGCCATTTGTTTGCTTCGGGCCTAATTAAGCACCTTCAGGACGGTGGCAATATCCACACCCAAGACGTTAGCGATGGGCTGGAGGTTGGGCGCAAGGGCCACAACGGCTCCTACGTTGAGATCTCGGTTCGCCCACCCGTCCAAACGGCGGCCAATCCCTTGAACAAAGGAGTTGTCTACAGTGGAGTGGCAGAGGGCGCAGTGAATACCCACCGACCGTAATGTGCCGTGCTCGTTAAAGAAACCCATTAGCACCACCGTAGCGCACCTAGGCTCGATAAGCCTCCAGACTAGCCATCAGCCTGCCCGCACTCCTCGGGGCCGGAGGTCGCTCCTTGCGGGGCTTGCCATGATCTAGGCTGACTTTTCACGGCTCATAAGGCACTCGCCGTGGGCCAGAAGACGTCGCCCCAACTTGTCGGAGCTGAAAGCCGGAGAAGTGCTAACCGTCGTATACTAGTTCTGTGCTGAGACTTTTTTTCAAGGAATACCGCAGCCACCGAATGGTCCGCTTTGCCACCTGGGTATCGGCTTACGGGGTGGCTCTGTGGATTGTTGGTCGCTTCCAGGGTGGGGTTCCCGACCTGCTATGGTTTATCTTTTGGCTCACTTTCATCCCCGTGGTCATCTACGCGCTGCTCCGTTTGGGCAAACTCGTCAAACGCAAGATCCTGTGGCGCCTGAGGTGGAGGCTGATGGTCACCTACGTCTTCATCGCCGTGGTGCCGATCCTCCTCATCCTGATTCTGGTCGGTTTGGGAGGCTACATCCTTAACGGGCAGTTTGCCTCCTTCCTGGTGTCATCCAAGCTGCACGACAGGGCCGATCAGCTTCGGCACGTGAGCCACGCCCTGACGCATCAAGCCGACTACGTCTCCCAGGACACCCCGGAATCATTCCTGCAGCAGTTGCAGGTACTGGCCGTTAACGACCTGCACGAGCATGCCGGGGATTATCCTGGCTTGGAAGTTACGCTGCGCTTGGGGTCTGTGGCACGCGCTTTTAAGTTGGACGGCACCCCATTGTCGAACCCCGTAGCGCTTCCGGCCTGGGTTGAGGGTAGAACGTTTGCAGGCATCGTTGTCGACAGAAATGAGGTCCAGTTGCGAGCTGTGGACCGCCGTCGTACCAAGCTCGGCGAGGTCACGATTATCTATTCCCAGCCCTTCACGGCCGAACTCCTCGACCAGATCGGTGCAGGAATCGGTCCCATAGGTCTGTTCGAACCTGAGCATGATGCGAAAGGGCTCGACGAGCCGTTAAAAGCAGGAACCCACCTGTCGGTAAACACGCCGCAGGGGAAGTCTTCCCTAGAACTCCGACTGCGCTCAAAGTCGCTCGCGGTTCCTCCCCCCGTCAGTCGCTTGGACTACACCATTCGGAACCTGGCAGCACTCGATCCTGTCCGCTGGGATGGAAGGAAGGAGGAGCGCGAGGAGAATGCCGGCATGTTCTACGTCACTTCGAGGCTGGTAGCGCTGGACCGACAACTGATTTCGAGCCTCGGCCGGTTCTCGGGACTCTATTGGGTTGTCTTCGCTGCGCTTGGTGTCGTGTTCCTCGTCCTCGAATTGGTAGCTTTGGTCATTGGGATTCAACTGACGCGGTCAATGACCCAGACGGTCGACAAACTCTATGAAGGAACAGAACGGGTTAAAGTAGGTGACTTCTCCTATCGTATCAACATTCGGGCCGCCGACCAGTTAAGCGCTTTGGGGGAGGCTTTCGACAACATGACGGCCTCCGTGGAGCGCTTGCTTCGCGAATCCCTGGAGAAGACCCGTTTGGAAGGGGAGTTGGAAATCGCGCGGCAGGTCCAGACACAGTTGTTTCCCCAGATGGCTCCTGAGGTTCCTGGACTAAACTTGTACGGCGTATGCAAGCCGGCGCGAGTAGTGAGCGGCGACTACTACGACTTTCTTAGCTTGGACGGGAACCGGGTCGGCCTGGTGCTGGGCGACATCAGCGGCAAGGGAATCTCCGCGGCGCTGCTGATGGCCGCCATCCAGTCTTCTCTCCATGCCCAGTTTTATAATGGCCATTCCCCGGAGACCGCTCCCCGCGCGCTACCACCTTCGACCGCGACGGTAGTTGAGCGTCTGAACCGGCAACTGTTCGCCGGCAGCCCGCCGGAGAAATATGCAACCTTTTTCTACGCCGTCTACGACGCTTCAACTCGGAAGCTCGCTTATACGACGGCCGGCCACCCCCCGCCTGCGCTGTTTCGCCGCGACCGAGTC
>DATJKY010000562.1:0-4116 GCA_035490955.1 Terriglobia bacterium
GATCTTGGTGATCCTCTACCATCTGCTGAAAGATGGTCGTCCGTACTCCGACCTGGGTCGCGACTTCTTTGACCGCATGAACCACGATCGCCTGATCCGCTACTACTCCCGGCGCTTGGCGGAACTCGGCCAGAAAGTGACCGTCGAACCGCTGCCAGAGGTGACTCCCGGCGAGGGAATGGTCAACGTGCCATCCCCTTGCCAAAGCTAAAGCTACGACCGCCGGTGGCATTTGTAACGATCCGTAATCGGTGCCAACCTAAGGCTCATTTTCAGGGCAGTTATCAGGGGATGGGATTTGGAGGTCGCGGTTTCCGGCTTCTCAGGCAGGATCTCTAGCCTTCAACGTCCTGAGTCACGTTCACTCCGCCGGGGCGGTCTGCAGGCTGCTTCTGTTGGGAATGTCTGCCAGCTGCGCACCTCTAGCGCCGCCACCACGTAGCAGGCCGAGGCCGCGAGCAGCACCGACGGAAGCCCTGTACTCAGACTCAGCAAGGTGGCCAGCGGGCTGGCAACGACAGACGCGCAACCATTGATGGCCCAGGCCCAAGGTAGGAGTTCCGGGTGGGTTTGGCCCAATTGACGCAGAGCAAGCGGGAAGGGTATGCCCATGGCCGCGAGCGGTAACATCACGGCCAACGACAGAGCCATGCGAGCTGTCAGCGGCCAACTCAGCAGCGGCGTAAGCGCTGTCCGCAGGCCAAACGCATAGACAGTTACCGCGACGGCAACCCCGATGGCCGCAAGACAGGCCAAGCGCCCCACCGAACGTCCCTTTTCTACCTGCCGCGCTCCCCAAGCACTGCCCATTCCGGAGACAAACAACAGACCAGCCAGAACCACACTCACGGCATAGATGGGGTTAGCAAGGAAAAACACCAGCCGCTGGATGAGCGCCATCTCCACGAACAGATAACCCAGACCCAGGGCCAGAAAGTAGAGAAGGATCGGCAAGCGCGCCCGCCGATCGGGCAGCGGATGAGTAAACGCTGGCTCGCTGGGCGTCACCCGACGCGGAAGCAAGGCCAGCGGCAAGACAATCAGCAAAACTCCCAACAGCGTCGCTTGCACAAGCGTGGCCACAAGAATGAGGTAACCCCACTCCACAAACGGAACCCACGAACGGCCGACAGTGCTCAGCATGAGAGGAAGCACGCGCCAGCGGAAGAAATGGAAGAAGTAGGGCCGGTCGTCGGTGGCCGGCCGCAGGTAAAAGGCGTAGTCCCGGAAAAATTGCTCGCGCCGAAGGCCTGCTGCAAGAAAGGCCCTTGCGGCCTCAGCGTAATAGTCACGCTCCAGGACGTTGAACCGGTTCGGGTGGTCCGCCGCGATTCCGGCGGAGTAGCACGTATCGAAGAGGCGCTGCTCAGCCCAGCGGCGCAACGCTGCCAGTTCCGTCGCCTGGAAGGGTTCCCTCTTCACCAGAAGCGTCACCGTCGCCCAGCTGCGGATCATGGTCAGCCGATCAGACGGGTTCAGACCCATCCGCTCCAACGCCGCGATTGCCGTCGCGAACAGCTTCAGTTCATCACGCGGCGGCATGCGCGCCCAACGCGTCACCGCCAGTAGGCCGCCAGGGCGGAGATGGTGCAGAAACGCCTCGAAAGCCTCCCGTGTGTAAAGGTAGTTTTCGGCTACGGCGCCAACACCCACTGCCGATGCCGCCAAGGAGTCGAGAAGCGAGAGGTCGATGATGTCCCACGTCCCGCGCGCCGCCTGCACGAAGGCGCGGGCCTCCGCACGATGCACGCGTACCTCGGGCCGGCTGTAGAGCGCGCCAGTGAAGGCGCGAAATCTCCCCTGCAACAGGTCCAGAACGTTGGGATCAAGCTCGACTGCGTCCACTTGCTGCGCGCCGTGCAGCAGCGCCAGCAGAACGCTGGCGCCGGCCCCGGACCCCAGAACGCACACCTGCACACCGCGAGACGCTTCAGGAAGGGCAAAGTAGGGAGCTGCCGTCGTGCTCCAGTCGAGGTAGCTAAGTCTGCCCGTGTCCCCGTCAAACGAGGTGATGGCCCCGGCAGTCTCGGCGTCCACATATAGTCCGAGTTGTGGCGGCGGGACGGCCTCCGCTGGCGCCACCAGCGACAGCCCCGGAGCCTCGCGGATGGCCGGGCTGGCAACAACGTCCACACGGCTGAGGGCGCTGGACCGTTTGGCCACCATCCGTGCCTGAGGTAGATTGAGGGCATAGCTGAGGCTCTTGTACTGCGACAAGCGGACCGCAGGCGGGTGGGAAACATAGATGATCGTCAGAGCTGCCACGGTCGCAATACCTGCTACCGCCAGTCTTCGCCGGCCGGCACGATTAGCGATCGGCCTGGCATCGAGCACAGCGAGCACGGCAGCGCCCAGGGCCAAGGCCCCGACACCCACCAGCGCCCATTCCACCGGCGCGACCGATAACAGCACCACAGCCAGGAAGGCGCCGACGCCCGAACCGGTCAGATTAAAGGCATAAAGCCGGGGACAGCACTCCGATTCGCGGGTCAATGCCAGACCGATCGCTGTGGCTGCGGCGAAGAATGGAACGAACAATACGAGGTAGTAGCATCCCAGGTAGAGTAGTTGCCGATGGTCCCAGATCATCAGGAAGGGTTCAAAGGGAACTTGTTGTGTAAGCCAGAAAGAAATCGGTACCGTGAGTGCAAACGCCGTCGCGGAAAGAGCAAACCACCCTGTTTGCAGGCGAGACGACTGAGCGCGCCTGGTGGCAGGATTCGCCTTTCGCCGCTCCAATGCCGCGAGCAGCGTGCCGCTCGCGCCAAAGCCGAGAAGGGCAATAGAAATGACCATATAGGCGAGGTGGTGCCACTGGCCGATCGAAAAGGCACGCACCAGCACTACCTGGTAGGCGAGCACAGCCGAAGACACCAGCAGAAGCGCCGCTTCTTGGCGCTTGATGCGGGTGGAATCGCGACGAGTCTGACCACAGAGCAACACAGATCAACGCCGCCCTTGTGGAGTCGCCACCCACTTGCCTCACGCTGCGGTTGGCAAGATGCCGGCGCTTTTCAATTTGCCTTCGGCCCTCCGGTCAGCGGCACAAAGGCCACGGGCATCAGTTCGCGCACCTGGAGGTCACGTGGCCCCTTGGCACCCTTGGTCACGAGCACGAGCATCTGAGCCTGGAAAGGATTGCCCACCGGGATCACCATTCGCCCGCCGGGCTTCAGTTGTTGCACCAGTGAAGGTGGGATGTGATCAGCCGCAGCTGTCACGATAATGCCGTCGAAGGGCGCCCTTTGCGGCCACCCGAAGTAGCCGTCGCCCACCTCCACCTCGACGTTTTTGTAGCCCAGGGCGGCCAGGCGCTGACGAGCGGCAACGCCGAGCGGATCGATGATCTCGATGGTGTAGACCTTTGCCACGAGCAGCGAAAGGACGGCGGCTTGATAGCCCGATCCGGTGCCAACTTCGAGCACGTGATGTTCCTTCTTGGGCTCAAGCAGTTCCGTCATCTTAGCCACGAGGTAAGGCTGGGAGATGCTTTGACCGTAGCCAATGGGCAGGGGCTGGTCGTCGTAGGCGTAACGCACGAGTTCTGCGGGCACAAAGCGATGGCGCGGTGTCCTTCTCATCACATCCAGGACGCGCTCGTCACGAACCGCCTCTGATCCGGTCCAGCGCAGCGAAGCGATCTGTGTTCGCACCATCTCCTCGCGCCGCTGACGGAAGATCTCGTTGTCCCCTTGGCAGTGGAGGAAAGCAGCAGCGGGCAGAGAGAAACAGAGATAAAGGAGAGTACGGAAGCAGGTCTTGCCCCGGGATTCTTCTTTGGAGCCCCTCGATGGCCATGCCGGGCGCATGAGGTTTTCCTCGCGAGCGGGTAATCGATGGCCCACACTCGCATTACCATTATAGAGAGCTTCGCTTGGCGCAAGCAATCAACTTCACCACGACGCCTGCCGATTAATGCGAGTTGACCTGCCTTACGTTACGATGCCGCGACCCGGTGGCCCCGTGCTCTTTGACATTGTCGACCCTTCCCTCGCTTCGCTACGCGGAAGTGCCTACCATCGGTGCCAGACCGGAGCAGAAGCAGTAACACCACGCCGATTCCTGGTCATAAACCCAGGTGACCTGCAAATCTTTTGTTGGATACTAGGGCTGTTC
>DATJKY010000563.1:0-11321 GCA_035490955.1 Terriglobia bacterium
GACTACCTAGCCAGAGCTTTCGGGCCGGACGAGATCCAGCTCTGCGAGATCCAATCTGCCGGCCCCGGTGTATCGACGATCGTGAACGACCTCCTCGAAGGCTGCTTCGACAACAAGTTCGAAGTGCGCTTTCGGACTCAGAGTCCTAAGGCCGATGGCCGGGGATTTGCGGATGATTTTGACATCGAAGTACGAAATAAGACGCTGGATCGGACCTGCTTGGTGGACGAACTCTCGGGTGGGCAGTTCGTACTGGTCAATGAAGCCGTCAACCTCGGCATTGCGATTTACAATATGCGACAGGGGACGGTGCCCGGCACGAAACGCTCTTTCGGGACGAGACGGTTGGCGCCCTGGATTCGAAGAATTCCAGAGAATACGTTCGCATGCTACGGCACGCCGTGAAGACCGGAGGCTTCCACCAAATCATCTTTATCTGCCACTCGCCGCAGGTTTGGGAACTCTGATCGCATCCTTGAGGTGCGAGATGGTCAGGTGCGCGTCGCCAAGGGAAGGTAGCCCAGGCCAGCCATGCTCGCCGTGGTTATCTCTCGAAGTTTCCCAGCGACGGGCATCGGTGTTCCTGGGCGGGGATCTGCTCGGGCAACAATGAGAGCGCGGGTAAGCGACGGAGCGGTCGGATCCCTAAAGGTAACCGTTGGCTGCGGCGCACTCTGGTGCTGGCAGCGCAGGCGGCAGGCCACGCCAAGGACACCTATCTGGCTTCCCGCTTCCGACGTTTGGCAGCAAGGCGAGGCAATAAGCGTGCCTGTGTTGCGGTCGCGCACTCGATTCTGAAATTGTCTACCATCTGCTGAAGTATGGTTGCCCTTACCGGGATCTGGCCGTAAGTTACTTCGACCGCCTCGACCCGGTGCGCCTTACCGGCTACCCTGGTCCGGCTCTGGAGCGACTCGGTCATAAGGTGACCCTTGAACCTGTTCCAACCGCCTAAAAGTCAACAAGACTTGCAGGCAGCGGAATCGAACAGTTGAGAAGTTTTTCAAAGTAGCGAGGAATCTGCTTCTTATGTTCTTCTCGCAAAGCAGATTCCGCTCACGTCGCCTCATCCCCCGGATCGTGTGCGACCGGTTGCGGCTCGCGGGCGCGGATTGCCCGGGCTCGGGACTTGAGCTCGGCGGCCTCCGAGTCGCGATGGGTCTTGCGCAACAAACCCGCGTAGTGTTCCAAGCAAGTCGCGAGGCCAGGGTCTTCCGGTCCCAGAGTCTTCTCCAGAATCTGCAGGGTCTTCGCGAGTAGAGCTTCGGCTTCCGCAAACTTGCCTTGAGGCTCGTACAAAAGGGCCAGGTGCTGAAGGTCGGCGGCGACATCCGGATGCTCGGGTCCCAATGCTTTTTCGTCAATCTCGCGAGCCTGTTGATAGAGCGGTTCGGCTTCGGTGTACATACGTTGCGACTGATAGACCGAGGCGAGATTGACGAGGTCCGCGGCCACGTCGGGGTGCTCTGCACCCAGCGTGCTCTTATCAATCTCGAGGGCCCGCTTGAGGAGTGGCGTCGCCTTGGCGAATTCACCTTGACTTCTGTATAGGTCGGCGAGGTCGCAAAGAGTGGAGGCCACTTTGGGATGTTGGGGTCCGTGAGTCCTCTCGCGAATGTCCAGTACCCGCTGGTAGAGACGTTCGGCGTTCGCGTACTTTTCTTGGTTCTTATAGAGTAAGGCGAGATTGTTGAGGTTGGCGGCCAGGGAGGCGTCCTCGGGCCCGAAGGTTTTTTCCTTTATCGCCAGAGTACGCAAGAGCAAGGCCTCCGCCTCTGCATAGCGCTCTTCGGCAAAGCAGACAGTCGCCAGGTTGTTCAGGCAAGCGGCGACGTCAGTGTGCTCTGGCCCCACAGCATTGACCCATATCCACAAAGCCCGCTGCAGGCATGCGACGGCCTCCCGGTGCCTCCCCTGAGAAATGTAGAGCAAGGCAAGGCTGTTTAGGCTGGCGGCGACCGCAGGATGACTGGGCAAGTGGCGCTCGTGCTCAGCGATTGACCGCAACAGTTGCGCTTCTTCCTCGGCAGCCTGACCGGCGGCGGCGGCTGGGGCGGCCGGTTGCACGGCCCCTGCCACAGACTCCGTAGCGGCGCTCTTTAGGGCGGCAAGTTCCTGCTGAAGCCCAGGAGATTCCGTAGCGGCGCCCTTTAGGGCGGCAAGTTCCTGCTGAAGCCCCGGTCCGCCTTCTAGATCGGCAGGCTCTGAAATCTCCGGGAGCAGCGGCTCGGCGGCGCCCGGCCTTTCGCCTTCGCGGTGTTCCTCGGTCGATCTGCCCGTGGCCTGTGATTCCAATATGTCCGGTTGTGGGAGAGTTTCCGGCTCGACAGTGGTCACCTCAACGCTGGTAACTCCCCCACGCTGATCGGTGATGGAGACACTCTCTCGAGCTTCAAGGGGCGGTTTCATCTCCTCCGAGCGGCCCTGCTGTTGGCGCAGGCGTGCGAGCTTACGCTGGCTCTGAGCCACGTCAGGGTGGCCAGAGCCGAGAGCTTTCTCGCGGATAGCTAGAGAATGCTGGTAGAAGTTCTCCGCCTCTTTGGGTTCACCACGGGCTTCGCATAGCGCCCCCAGTTGGTAGAGGTCGGTCGCAACCTGCGGGTGATCGAGGCCGAACACCTTGGCGTCTATGCACAGGACACGCTCATAGAGCGACCGCACCTCATCGTAATTGCCCTCCTGAAAATTGAGTTCCGCCAGATTGTTAAGAATGGTGGCGACGTCCGGATGGTCGCCGCCCAGAGCGACCTCCTTGATGGCCAGAGACTGCACAAAGAGTTCTTTAGCTTCTTGGTATCGGCCCTGGACGTAGCTCAGCGTGGCAAGGTTGTTCAGACAAGTGGCGAGATCGGGGTGGTTGGATCCGAGAGCATTCAGCCATATGTTGAAAGCGCGTTGGAAGAGAGGAAACGCCTCGGCATACTTGCGCTGGGCTTTGTAGATCAGTCCGAGGTTGTTAAGAGTAGCGGCGACTGCCGGATGCTCTCGGCCCAGAGAATTCTCCTCCACCTCTACGGCTCGTTGGTAGAGTGGTTGGGCTTCAGCGAACCGGCCCTGAGCGGTGTAAAGTGCCGCCAAGTCGTTAAGACTTTGCGCCAGCCCAGGGTCGTCCGAATCGAGGATCTGTTCGCGCACCCGCAAGGCCTGCTTTAAGAGCGGCTCAGCCTCCGCGTGCCGGCCCTGGGCGCGGTAGACCTGTCCGAGGCTGTTGAGACTGGTGGCAAGCCGCGGGTCGTCGGCGCCAAAGGCATCCGCTGTCGTCAGAGCTGACTTGAATTGCTGCTCAGCTTCCGCGTACCTGCCGGCAGCATAAGCCTTATTGCCGGTATCCTCATAGTTCTGCCAGATATCGCTGTCTGGCTCGTCTTCACGCATCTTTCATCAAATTAAAGGGAATCTCGCCGCTCTGCAACCCGGAAAGCGGACGCGGGCCTCGGAAGCGGTGACGCTCGGTAACCCAATACCAGACAGAAAGCAGGACGACGACGCCGAGCATGGTTTCGCCCGCCAGCTGATTGGGAGGCATGACGAGGATGACACAAATGAAGACCGTCCACAGCACGGCGGCCACGTTCACGATGTTGCCATAAGACCCTAGATGCCAGGGCCCACGCTGCCTCCAGCCGTTCGCTTTCCGCGCTCGCCAGGCCAGGAACACTGGAATGATGTAAGCAGCGTAGAGCCCGACCGTGCTTAAGGAGGTCACTACCGAGTACGCGCCCCCATAAACGGCGACAAGCAGGGCGGCCCCGACGGCCAGCCAGATGGCAGGGGCCGGAGTGAGGAACTTGGCGTCCACCTTCCGCCAAAGCGAGGAGAGCGGCAGGCCTTCATCGCGCGCGAAAGCGTAAATGGTGCGCGAACTGGAAGTCAACGTGGAAAGCCCGCAGAACCACATGGCCATGGCCGCGAGCAGCGACACAGCGCCTCCGGCCGAAGGGCCCAGGCTGTGCTGGAGGATAGCGATCACCGCGGGGATCTTGTTGCCACCAGCGTCCCTTGCCCCCAGCGCGGCAGGCACACTCCGTATGGCGAGAGTGATTGCGAACAGCAACAGGTATCCAGCCAGAGCTGAGACCACCACCGCGTTCACCATCCCCCAAGGAACTCGTCGCCTGGCGTCGACCGTTTCCTCCGCGGCGTGGGCCGAGGCATCGTAGCCGGTGAAGGTCCACTGCGCTTGCAGCAGGCCCAGCAGGAAAGCCCACAAGTAAGGACGCCCGGTATTTCCGGAAGTCTGAACAAAGAAAGAGACAGGTTGCTTGGGAGCGAAGAGTAGCAGCACGCCCACAATCACCACTACACCGACAATGTGAACCGTGACGCTCGAATCATTCAGCCAGGCGACCGGCCGAATGCCGTAATGATTGATCATCCCGTGAGAGATCAAGATGACAGCGTAAACCATCAGGATCGTCGGGGCAGTTGATCGAAGCCCCAGGAGCGGGGTAACGAATAATGCGCAACCGTAGTCTACGCCGGCGAGAGTCGCAACCAAACCGACGATGTTGAGCCAGGCGGTGAACCATCCGAAGCCGTGCCCCCCCAACAGGCTTGCCCAATGGTACATGCCGCCCGAAGTGGGAAAGGCCGACGCCAGCTCTGCCATGCTGGCGGTGACGGCCAGCGTGAATAGGGCCACCAAAGGCCAGCCGAAAGCCATCTCCGCAGGCCCGCCCATACCGAGACCGTAGTCGTAAAGGGTTACCGCTCCGGTCAAGATGGAGATGATGGAAAACGAGAGAGCAAAGTTGGAGAAGCCCCCCATGCTGCGGAAGAGTTCCTGGGCGTAACCGAAACGGTGGAGGTCACGCTCATCGCGCCTGACGAGGTCGTCCTCTGTCCCTTGGTCGTCGTCCCTCCCGAACTCTCCGTGGTGCAGTCGTCCCTTGATCCTCAAAGCGTTTCGCAACGACACGCTTTGGTGACGCGTGGGGCGACTGTTATAAATCTCTCTCGTCATCTAGATCTAGAAAATGAGGGGTCCCCACTTATATCGGCAGCCGAAATGACATTCTTGCAGACAATTCTCAGTTTGTCAGTCTGTCAGTTTTTTCAGTTTCTCAGGCAGACCGAAAGACGGAGAGACTTTGAAATTCCTTGATTCTGAATCCCGAATCCGGAATCCTGAATGACGAATGACGAGGGCGAGCCATCCCAGAGAGACGGCGAGTGGTGAATAGCGAGTAGTGAGTTGAGAATGGTGAATGATCGAAGTGAGGAGCGGCTCCATCTTCGCGTTCAGGAGCTCGGCTTGGCCCACCGCCGGTGACTTTAGGGAATTAGATAAATGCTGAGCACAGCGGCTTGCCAGGCTGCTTCACCAGCCCGCAGCATCATCCTTTTGCTAGCGCTATCCGGCACGAAGAGGACGTCTTGGGCCAGCAACTGCACATCAGGGACTTTCCCCTTAAGAATTTGATCTAAGCGGATCGGGATCTGTTGCTTCCCGCCTGGCTCGACTGGGTCGTCACGTATGATAACCGCCTTCTTTGCGGACGCCGTTGGCGTCAAGCTCTGTGCTAACGCTATCGCCTTAAGGACCGTCATTTCTGTGGGGTTGTGAACCAACTCGAATCCACCCGCTCGGTTAACCGCTCCCACGACATACACAATGCTGGCCCGCTGCACGGTTACTTGATCGCCCGGATAAATTACGAGGTTCAGACTGGCATCCCCTTCTTCTACCAGCTTTTGTAAATCAACGGTCACCGTCTGGGGAGTATTTTCCTTACCGCCATTGCCGGCGTCAACCTGACTGGTCTCCTGGGTCTGTCCTCGCATTTCCATCTCGCCCGGCGTAAAGGTAGTGGTACCCCAGGCATCATTCCTATTCCCGGCGTTAACCTGACTTGTCTCATGGGCCATTCCAATTGGGCCACGCGTAATGGTAAACGTACCCCGGGCGTCAGCGCCATTGCTGGCGTCAACCTCACTGGTCTTCTGGGCCTGCGCTCGCATTCCCATCGGGCCACGCGTAACGGTAGCGGTAGTCCCGGCATCCGGCGCCAGACCTTCCGCCTGGGAGATTAGGGCGAGGAGCGTCGTAGGGCCGAAAACCTCGTAAATCTGGGGTCTTTTGACGGCTCCAGTGATGGCCACCGAATTCAGCCGTGATTGCTTCACTCGAATGGTAATTCGCGGATTCTCAACCATCCCTGCCGCTTGAAGCTCCTTCGCAAGCACTTGGGTGAAACGTTCAAGTGTCAACCCTGCTGCCAAGATCGGCTCTTTAAGCACCGAAACCGTAATCAGGCCAGTCGGACTCACCCTGTAGGTAAGAGAGAGTTCGGGGACGTCCATCATGTTAATCTCCAGTTCGTCATCAGGGCTTATCACGTAGTCCTGCGTGGCAAGGGGAAGACTAGAACCGGCATTTAAAGACCGTTCAGAAATGCCCGATTTCGAACTGGCTGCAGGTGTTTGGTCTTGGCCGCAAAGCGCAACGAGTGCGCCAAGGATCGCCAGTGCCGCCATGCAGCCCCGCCAGAACGGCAAAGAGCTCGGTTTCAAGCCGCGGGTAAATGGAGCCGTGATTTCGCCACCTTTACAATCGATACAACTGGACCTAAGTAAAAGTCGGAACATCACGCTCACCTCCATTCACCACCTTGTGACCAACCGCATTCCAGAAGGGCTCGATAAGGCTACTCCAACCTTCCGGCTAGTTGCTAAACATGCCCAAAGCTAAGGTGGTCCCTTCATAATTAGACCGACTCCGACACACTCTGTTTTTGAGGCGCTCAGATGTTAACTACCACGAATGTTTAAGCTCGTCAAGCGACGGAACGAACGAAACGAACGATTGGACTTGACTTCTCCTTGGCAGCATGGCAGTCTCCTTTTGGTGTCATGCACACCAATCCTTGCGCCACGCGCTGGGCCATAAGACTTCGCCAAGCATCGCCGCGGGAGCACGAACATGTTGAAGAGGAAATGGATCACCGAAGGCGCCGGGCGCCTGGCCGGGATTTGGTATGAATGCGGCGAGCCTCGTCGAGCGCTGGCCTGCCTCCATGAGCCACGGGCGGCTAGCCCTGCCCGCGCTCCTAGATCACTGGACGACTCGCACCGGCTGAGACTGCCTGCTTTTCCAGCTTGTCCTCGCCGACGCTCTGTCTAACGCCGTCAGCGAAGGTCAAGGCAACCCTGCCAGCATGCCTTCTTAAGACTTCGGAGTATCACAATGGAAAACATCATCCCTCGCTGGGAATGGAGAACCTTCGGCGAGAGCTTTGGCAAGTCTGACCATCGATTCGCCACGCTCGAGGCTGGTAATGTTCAGGAAAGCGACGAACTCTACCTGCTCTCTCCCGCTGCCGATGCCAACGCCAAGGTCCGCGATCTGCTCATGGATATCAAGACGCTTGAGCAGGTGAACCCGGATGGCCTGGAACAATGGAAGCCCGTGATGAAGGGCGCTTTTCCCTTGCCGGCCACCGTAGTGCAGAGCGTCTTCAGCGCGGTGGGCGTCGCCCCGCCGCCATTGGTACGCCCGGACTATACGCTTCAGCAGTTCATCACCGAGTTGGTAGAGCCAACCCAGCGCTTGCATGCGGTGGAGGTACATAAGAAGCGGGCGCGGTACAAGGTTGGCAGCTGCATGGCCGAGATGACCGAGGTGGTGGCGGAGGGGAAGAGGACACGCACGGTCGCCATCGAATCCGAAGATCCCGCTCAGGTGATTGCCGCCGTGCGCGAACTCGGACTCGATCGATTTGATAACGTTAGTTATCCGCGCGGCTTGAAGCGGCTCCTGGGGATAAAGAGCTAAGAGGTCCGCTATGCCATGTTACGCCGCCATTGACGTCGGGACGAACTCGGTGAAGTTCCATATTGGTGAGAGACGCGAGGACGGCACTTGGCGAACGGTTGCAGATCGCGCTGAAATCACACGGCTCGGCGAGGGGTTGGAAAAGAGCGGCGAGATCAATCGCGAGGCCATGGCACGGACCGTCTCCACTATCGCCGCGATGGTCGATGAAGCCCGACGCAACGCGGTGGCGGGGATCGCGGCGGTGGGCACGATGGGAATGCGGACGGCGCGTAACAGCGAGCAGTTTATCGACGCGGTCCGGCAGCGCTGCGGCGTCCGGATCGAAGTCATCCCTGGAGAAGAAGAAGGCCGGCTTGCCTATCTGGCGGTGAAATCCGGTCTCCGCTTGGAAGAAGGCTCATTGGCCGTATTCGACACAGGCGGAGGGAGCACGCAATTCACTTTCGGCCGCGGCACGGTCGTCGAAGAGCGCTTCAGCCTGAACGTCGGCGCCGTCCGGTATACCGAGCGGTACGGCCTTGCCGAAGCGGTTTCCCCTGGGCAGCTCCGCGCCGCACTTGATGCGATCTCGGCAGATCTCGCTCGGCTCGGCACGCGCCACTCGCCCGATGTGTTGGTCGGGATGGGAGGCGCCGTCACGAACATCGCCGCAGTGAAGCACGCGCTTGCGAACTACGATCCGGACATCGTGCAGGGGACCGTGATCGAGCGCACCGAGATAGAGCGGCAGATCGAGCTCTATTGCTCTCGGTCGCAGGAGGATCGCCGCAAAATCGTCGGACTGCAACCGAAGCGGGCTGACGTCATCCTGGCGGGCGCATGCATCGTCAAGACGGTGATGGACAAGCTGAGCAAGGACGCCCTCTCCGTCAGCGACCGCGGGCTCCGGCACGGCCTGCTGATCGACCGATTTTCAAATTGAACGCAGCTCAGAATTTCCGTTGGAGACTGGGAAAGGGCATGAATACCGCAACGCCTCCCTTTGAATTCCAATTACCAGCACAGATGGCTTGCGCATCGCGTGCTCCCGCTGGGACAGTCGCGGACCTTGCCACGGCATCGTCCAGATTGCCCACGGTCTCGGCGAGCACATGGAAACGAGATCAACCGTGGTGAAGTCCAGACGAATCTACTTCTGTGGATTTCTGCGGCCCTCCACCGGTGAGTTGCACCACCCTGGTCGCTGAGGCCGAGACAAGCTCTGCGACTTACGTATTGTTCGGCCGGGCGCTGGTTTTGTTATGAACGCTGTCGTCCAGTTTCTTGTGAAGCATGGCTATTCCGTCCTTTTCGCATCGGTGTTCGCACGCCAAATATGTTTGCCGGTACCGGCACTTCTGTTTCTCCTCGCGGCCGGAGCCCTCGCAGGCTCCGGAAGACTGAGCTTCGTCGCCGCGCTCACTCTCGCGGTCACAGCCTGTGTGCTGGCTGACTTGGTCTGGTACGAAGCCGGTCGACGGTGGGGCGATAGGATCTTGCACTTCATTCATGGCCTCGCTTTAGATCCGGACGCCGCTGACCGCAGGTCGAAAGAGAACTTTGCCCGGTATGGGCCGCAGGTTCTCGTGGTGGCGAAATTTGTCGTGGGACTGGACGCGGCAGCGCCTCCCCTAGCCGGCATGTCCGGCACAAGCCGGCTCCGTTTTGTGGCCTTTGACGCGGTTGGAGCGACACTCTGGTCAGGCGCTTATGCTGGACTCGGGTATATCTTCAGCGAAGACCTGGATCGTGCGGTTGCCTACGCAGCCAGAATGGGAAAGCTGTTGGGGGTCATAACGCTCGCTGGCCTGTGTATCTACGTCGGCCGCAAGCTTGTTCGGTGGCATCGCTTTATGCGCGAATTTCGACTGGCGCGGATCACACCCGAAGAGCTCAAACAGAGGCTGGACGCAGGCGAACAGGTGCTCATTGTTGATCTGCAGGGCGGCCGGCGTCATCCACGGGAACCTCAAGGCATTCTCGGCGCTGTTCGTATCGATCCTCATAGGCTTGAACAGTATCGTGAGCGCGTCAAGAGAGCGCAACTTCCTCGGGATCGCGAGATCGTCCTTTACTGCGATACCCCGCGTGAGTTCACGAGCGCCCGCGTAGCGCTCGCACTGCACCGGCGGGGATTCGAGCGCGTTCGACCGCTTGCCGGAGGCCTTCGGGCTTGGCGAGAACGGGGCTTCCCCGTGACGTCGCAGGTTCGTCTGCTGCCGCTCTACTCAGCCTCCCCCGCGAGTTAGCTATGGTATTTAGGTGGGCCACTTGCCGGAAAGCCGCAGGCTTTCTGCACATCAGACGGCACAGCCGCAGCAGCCTGCGAGTTCCGATTCTTTCACCTTCTGGCGCCGTGGGCTAAGTTCAGTTCAGTTATGGCTCTCTTTCGGAGCTCATACATGACCTGACTGTTCATCAAAGCTTGACTATAGAGGGCAGGACAGATCAGGTACCTTCCTCCCGCCAGGGAAGAGGGAAGCGAAAGCGACAGGCCTTGCAGCGCGCCATCGGCGGGCGGTGAAGCAAGCGCTCCAGCTTCCGTCGATGCGAACGGCGGTACTGGTTGCCTCCACAGCGCGGGCAGCGAGCCAGACCCTCCGGCTCTGCGGAGTCGACGCTGCGGTGCTCGGTCCCTGGCCCAGCCGAAGCACGAGCGGCCGGCCCCGATACCTCTTGCGCCGCACGCTCGTTGGCGCCGCTGCCTGGGCCGGCTACCTGCGTGTCGTTCGGCGGCCTGTGATGCTGCCGGTGCCCTGCGTGCCGCTTCAGCAGGCGCAAGCGACGACAACGGGAGCACTGGCGCAACTCGTAGCCGAACACGCGCGCGAGGTTGTTAACCAAAGGGCTTCTTTCGGAGACCGACTCGGTCTTCGTCGCCCCACACTTTCGACAAGGTGCCGACATATAGCTCACCCTCGAGGATAATAACCGCTGGGTACCAGCGTAGCGCAGAACGGGCTGCTGTCAAGCCCACCGTCCGAGTCACTGAACTTCAAGTTTCGTTGACAGTCAAACTACAGGAGAAACGGGAGAACGAAGTTCACAGCGTACTCGAAGTTAGCTGATGACTGTCGACTGTAAACTTGGTGGGAACTATTCGTCAAATGCCAGCGTAGTCTTGGCATGGAGGTGTTCCCATGCTAGGTGCTCTGAAGCGGTTGCCTTCCCTGCCCACCATCTTCGCGGCCGGCGTGCTCGCCGTCTTGTGGACGGGAAACGGGCCCGCAGCGGCCTCGGCGCAAACGAGCGGTTCCAAGGAAAGCGAAAAGAAGGAAATACTCATCGAGACTCCCTGGGGCGGCCTGGAGGCGGCGGCTACTCCTGATCCATCACGCCTGGGTCTGCCCGTTTATCCGGGGGCCAGATTCGTGAAGGATCAGGCTTCGGACTCACTCAGTCTCGACCTGAGCATTAGGGGTAAACCCGATCTACATTTTGTCGTCGGTAAGTTTGAAACGCCGGACGGAATCGAGAAGGTTCGCGACTTCTACCGGAAGAAGCTTGGTAAAGAGGTCACCAAGTTCGTTGAGAAGACGGACGAGGGCGGTATGGCCTTCGAAAT
>DATJKY010000564.1:0-10967 GCA_035490955.1 Terriglobia bacterium
CTTCTACGAAAAGACATCCCGCCCCCTGTGGTCCTATCTCTCGCGACTCTCCGGCGATCCTGCGCTGGCCGAGGACTTGGTGCAAGAGGCCTACTGCCGTTTTCTCCGTGCCAACTTGAAATCGGACGATGAGGCTTATCAGAAGAACTACCTGTTTCGGATCGGCACTAATCTGACGCGCGATCACTGGCGCCGCCAGCCTCGAGAAGAACGGCTAAAGGCAGGGGCCACAGAAGAGGCCCGGACTGATGACCGCACCGCCGAAAGGATTCAGCAAAGCTCGGACCTGGGACGGGTGCTCAACCGGTTGAAACCGCGCGAGCGCGAGATCTTGTGGCTGGCTTATGTGGAAGGCTCCAGCCACAAGGAGATTGCCGAAGTGGCAGGCTTGAAAGCGGGGAGCGTTCGCCTGCTGTTGTTTCGCGCTCGGCACAAGATGGCGCGCCTGTTGCGCGAGATGCCGGAGGGAGTCCCGAACATCGTGAAGTGATATCTCTCGTAGAGGCCGGCGTTAGGCGGGCATATCGTTCGAACAACGTGAAGTGAGCAAGCTTATGAAGATTCCGCAGTGTGATAGAGAGCAACAAGTCCTGGATGCCTTGCGATCGGGCCGTTGGTCGGGTCCCTGGGGTGAAGAGCTTCGAAGGCACGCCGCCGGCTGCACGGCCTGCTCCGAGGTAGTGCTGGTGGCCGAAGCGCTGCGCCTCGAGGAGGGGCAGGCCCAGACTGAAATGCGGTTGCCGAGCGCCGGCCTGGTGTGGTGGAAGGCCCAGCTTGCTGCGCGGCGAGCCGCCGAAGAATATGCCGCCCAGCCGATCGCATGGGTTGAACGTATGGTGCGGGTCTTTGGTGGCCTCGCCTTGCTGGGACTGGGGTTCTGGCAGTGGCCAAGGGTTCTGGGCTGGCTAGGTGGATCAAAGAGTGTGTTGCGCATCGCCGAATCTTCGGGCGGGATTGCGGACTGGGCGCGGGAGTTCTTCCGGAGCTTTGCCGAGGGTTTTGGCCGGTCCCCGGGTTACCTTCTGCTGTCGAGTGGCGTCATCTTTCTCGCTTTGGTCGCGTCTGCTGCCTATGCAGTCTGGCGCGAGGAGTAAGGGCCGCGCCATCGGCGCTTAGGTTCCTGTATGAGCCTTATCATTGCGGCGGCACAGTCGGCGTCGGTCCCGGGTGACATTTCGGGGAATGTCACTCACCATCTACGATTTGGCAATATGGCGGCGGAGCGTGGAGCTCAGCTGCTGGTTTTTCCGGAGTTGTCTCTGACTGGATATGAACTAACCATTGCACGATCGAATGCACTCCGCCCGGATAGCTCCGACTTGAATCCTTTGCGGCATTTGGCAACACACGCTCCGATGACCGTGGTGGTCGGTACACCGATGCTTGACGACCATGACGAGCTGCGCATTGCGGCGTTCGCGGTTCGTTCCGATGGCTCGGTGTTGACCTACACAAAGGAATACGTCCATCAAAGCGAAGAAGGAGTTTTCAGGTCCGGGCCCGGTGGTCCCGCACTGCTCGTCGAGGATGCAACAGTTGCTCTGGCGATCTGTGCGGATGCCGCGCACCCGGAGCACGCGGCAAGAGCTGCGGCGCGCGGAGCAACTGTGTATGCCGTCGGTGTGATGATCACCGAGGACGGCTATACGCGGAAAGCGGCGCTTTTGAAAAACTACGCACTGGAGCACAGAATGGCCGTCCTGATGGCAAACTACAGTGGCGTGACCGGAGGGTCGGTATCCGCAGGCAAGAGCGCCCTTTGGTCTGAAGACGGCCAGCTGGTGGCTGCGAGTACGGGAAGTGAAGAGGCATTGGTGGTTGGCATGAAACAGAACGGCGGATGGAACGGTATCGTCTTGCCTCTGTCATCACCCTAAGGGCACTGTCATAAGTAGTCGCGCATTTTAGTTGTAACACCTTCGCGCGCCGCGTGGATTCTTCCTGATCTCGGTAGAGCCTCTGTGCCCTTCGTGGCAGAGAGGGCTCGACACCGAGGTCATTCAGATGCTCAGTGTGCTCCGTGTTAAGGATGGAAAGGCACAGAGGACACCGAGAATCTGGTTTTGATTGCGGCTCAGCCGCGTTGTTGCGCACGGATATCTGAAGCACGGTCGCCGGGCGCTGCAACGCTTGGTCGGCCGGTCTCATCCAAAGCTTTGGAGTGGAGAGTTTCTGCCACCGGAGCTGGCCGTGAGCCTGAGTGTTCATACTGGCAATCGCCTGACGATCCGCTGTTTGCTCTCAGCCGCCGCTCTCGCGCTGGCGGTCGTGCCGGTAGCAGCGGCGGGACAAGACGTGGCCGGGGCGCCGCCGGTTTTCGCTGCCCCCAAGAAACAGCCTCCAAAACAAGAGAAGTTGCCGGAGGACCTCGACAAGATTCGGGTCCAGTCGCCGCTCGTCTCGACACCCGTCACCGCGCTCGAACCCTCGGGCGAGTTCGTCTACGATCTTGAGGAAAACGAGTTCCAGATTTTCGACAACGGCTTACCCCAGAAGATTGAACGCTTTGAGATCTCCTCTGACCCTATCGCTGCTGTCATCGTCATCCAGACGAATGACGCTGTGGCGCCGCTGCTCGACCACGTGCGCCCGCTGGGTTCGGTGTTTTCCGCCCTGCTGTTGGGCGAGAGGGGGCAGGCGGCAGTCATCCTCTTTGACGATAAGGTTCGCGTTGCCCAGGGGTTCAGCAACTCCAGCGACGAGCTCGGTAGGACTCTGCGGGGAATTACAGCGCGCGGCGACGAGGAGCGTCTGAATGACGCGCTGGAGCAGGCGGTCGCCTTGCTCGGCAAAAGGCCGCAGTCGGAGCGACGAGTCATCGTGGCATTTTCCGACGGGTTTGATCGTGGGAGTGAGAGTAAGACTGAGGAGGTTGTGCGACACGCGGCTAATGCGGAGGTCACGATCTACGGGCTGGGTTTTAATCCCGCTGAAGCGCTGCTGTTGCAGAAGCCGCAGCCCCAGGCGGAAGATCCATTAATTACCAACGTCACCCGACCGCTTCCGCCGGGAATGGTCCCCACTCCGACTAACTCCGAGAACGTCTGGGGTACGCCCATCCAGGGCGTGCCGATCATGATCGCCACCGGGGAGATCATCCGCTCCGCTCTAGCGTCGAGCCTCCTGGAAATGTACGCCGGCTACACCGGCGGGGTGTTCTATTCCCACTGGTCAAAGAAAGCTCTGCAGGACCAATTGAACAAGGTCGCCTCCGAGATCCACAGCCAATACGAACTGGCCTACATTCCGGACGACCTGACTCTGGAGGGCTTTCACCGCATCGAGGTCCGCGTGAAGCGACCGGGGGTAAAAATCCGCGCGCGCGCCGGATACTTCTATGAAGGCCCTCAGTAATCCCCTGTCAGGAATGATTTACTGATAGTATTCCTCATGTGACTGGACCTCAACCCGCTTGCCCGACTTAAGGTCGATCTCGGCAAAATAGGGTTGTATCACCTGGGGAGTAACGTCGAATACGATGGCCCGGGTGCTGCCTGCGTCGTTGTAGAGGACCGTGAAATATCTGTTTTGTCGACTGTGCTTCGGTGTTGGCTTCACCTTCCATGCCAGGTTCATCTTCAACAGTCGGCTGATGTCGCTCCGATATTGCATGAGGCTAATGGAAGAATAGGGAGCGCTGATCGAACCGCTCGCACAGCGAAAAGTCAATGCCGCAGAGCCTAACTCCAGGTTGCCTTCGCACCCCTTCGGCATCTGTTCTGTGCCCCCTAGGTACTTGAACTGCGTTTCTGCGCGTTTCTTCCCCCTGAGATCGACTGTGCCGAGTGCAAGCAGCATGATCCCCAGCGTCAGGCTGCGAGTCACGGGATCAGCATGACGAATTCGGTTCAGCCGCATTCTCACATACCCGGGGGTGCCTTGCGGAGCGATTCAGTCTCGTCCTGGCGCGGGTCGACACCGTCCATGGGAACAGTCACGTCCAAATACCACGGGACTTTGAAGTTGCCCCAACGCGCCGGCCGGAATTCCCATCCTTCGATCCTCTGGCGCGCTGCCCGAAACAAGGCAGGACGCCCGGTTAGAGGAGTGGCATCAATCGCGCGACCGCGGTCGTTCACCAGCACTCGCATGCGAACGCCGTCGGCCGATATGGCGCCCGGCGGCATCTCGAGTGCTTCGGGCGGGCGCACCTGCCGATCCAAGTCCTGATCGGGATCGGGCGGCAACCGATCCGCCTTGATGCTTCGGAGGGTGAAGTTCACGTCGACCGTGGTCTGAAACTCGGCCGGGCCCGAGGCCGTCACCAAAGGCCGGTAAACCCACTGACGAATGGCTTGCAAAGCCGAGGCAGCGAGAAACGGATGTCCTTGAAGCACGTGGGCGAAGCTCACCTTTCCCGAGCGCGTCACCGTGACCAGCATCCGGACCTGACCTCGAATGTAATTGACGCGGGCAATCGATGGATACTCGGGAGTGACTTGGCTCACCAGGAGTCGGGACGCCATTTTGCGGTTCAGTTCGACGGGGTGTTGGCCGGTGGCTTCAGATTGGGCGTTGACCGGCGTACTGGCTGACCATATCGCAACCACCAGCATCACCAGCCAACCACGGGGAGCACCGGGTACATGCGCAGTTCCGTGACCGCCTGACAACGATCCTCGCCGGTTCCGGGCACACGGCATCTTGGTTAACACCGGACGCTGCCACAAAACATCTGAGGAGGCGGGCATGCGATTTAGCCCTCGGACTCAAGAATGACCTGCGCCACCACGTACCGGTCGGTATGAGAGATGGATAGCGATGCGCGGGCCACTCCCAGGTCCCGCGCCACTTCTTGTGCGCGACCGGTCAAAACCAGTTCCGGCTTGCCGCTGGGTTGGTGGGTGACTTCAACGTCCAGCCAACGTACTCCCTGGCCCCACCCGGTGCCCAGAGCCTTGAATGCCGCTTCTTTCGCCGCAAAGCGAGCGGCGTAGCGTTCTGCCTTGTTCTTGAACTTCTCGCAATACGCGACTTCAGCGGGCGTACAAATTCGTTTGAGGAAGCGCTCCCCGAACTGCTCGAGACTCTGAGCGATCCTCCCAGTCTCGGCAATATCAACACCCGTCCCGACAATCATTCAGAGGCCTCCTAACCATAGCAAATCAGACGCGCGATTTCAACCTACGGTCGTTACGTTAGACGTGAACTTAGACGTTAGACGGACCAACGGATGTCATGGCCCCCGACCCATGCTAATCTTGGTTTGGGATAGAATTGCGATGGAATGCCGACTGTCCAAGGCCTGGTATGAGTTCTTTGGCCGTTGACATACAGGAAGCGCGCGCTCAATCGGCCAAGGTAAGCGAGGAAGCTCTGACCGTCGATCTGGTCGATGGCAGGACCATAATCGTGCCCCTGGTGTGGTTTCCTCGCCTTTGGCATGGCACGCCCCAGGAACGGAATCATCTTGAAATCTTTGGGGACGGGGCCTACATCCATTGGCCTGATTTGGACGAAGACCTGACGGTTGCAGGGTTGTTGGCCGGGCGGTAATCAGAAGAGAGCCGTGAATCGCTACGAAAGTGGCTAGCCTCTCGAAAGCCAAGGAATAAGAACCGCCCATCGAGGCGGCCTTCGAAGAAGGGAATGCAGCCGACGCGTCAAACATGATATGGCTGATGCACCACCTCGTTAGGCCCTCGTGAGTCCGTGCCCGAGATTTCTCGATTTCTGGGTATTGTTATCGGTATGTTCTTCAGCGAACATGGAGCCCCGCACTTTCATGCTGTCTACGGAGAGTACAGAGTAAGCATCGAGATCGAATCAGGTGTGGTGCGAGGTGACTTTCCAGGTCGCGCCCTCCGGCTCGCGGCTTGAATGGGCGGCGCTTCACAAACAAGAATTGATGGAGAATTGGGAGCATGCGCGTCAGCACGAGCCACTCACGCGCATCCCTCCGTTGGAGTGAACCACTATGGATTACGATGTGGTTGAAGCTCGCTATGTTGGTGGTCGTACGGTCTGGCTTCGGTTCCGAGACGGTACGGCCGGAGAAATTGACCTCAGCTCAGAACTGTACGGTCCCGTGTTCGAGCCGCTTCGCGACCCGCTCGTCTTTAGCCAGTTCCAGATCCATCCCGAGTTTTGCACCCTCGTGTGGGCCAACGGGGCGGATTTCGCCCCGGAGTTCCTACACAGCAAGATACGTGTCACGGCCTAACAAGCGCGCTGCCTGTATCTAAGGATGGACTTGGGCGCGATTTCGACCTTGAGCGCGTGATGCGCTTCGGCAGGGTGCCGGTGATCGAGCAGGCCGAGCAGCGGCGCGCCGACTGCATACAGTCGCAGAACTTCGAACTCGACAGGGTTAGACGATTTCCTCCTCATTATCTCATGCATGTAATATACCGCTTCGATGATGGTAGCCTTTCATTCTCGGGTGGATGAAAGCAAAGCACCGTGGTAACTACGCCCAGCGCTGCAAGATACATTCTTCGGCTGTCTCCGCGGGGCAAAAAGCAGAGACGTTCACCTGCAAATATCGAACAATTTACGTCGTTGCGGCTGAAGGGCTCATCCGCAGTGTTGAGGAATACCTCGATCACCAACTGCGCCGCGATAGCTCTTACCTCGGCTGTCTGCAGATTGACCCTGCAAATCACGTCCACTGGGTGCTCTACACGCAAAAACTCCCAGGGCAAGACCATTTGGCGTAGAATTGAGTTGAGCCAAGGGACTCCCGATGGCCCGTCAAGTCCAGGACCATTCCGCCGACAGGAACTCCTCCACCGTCGTGGACCGTTACTTTGAGGTCTCTTTGCTGCTCATGCTGGCGACAAGCTTCATCACGCTGGCCCTTACCGGCAAACTGGATGCTCCTTCCAAGCTGGTATTTTGTGCCGCCCTAGTTCTAAGGCTCTGGAAGTACGCGGGCGGATCGGACTTCAACCTGCAACCCGCTACCGCAACCCGCTTGGGTATCCTGTGCATCTTCTTTTACGCTCTGGATCTTTTCATTTTGTCTCCGGGGCCCGCACTGTTGGATCGGATACTGGCTGCCACCGTTCACCTGGTCTTGCTTGTCACCGTCATCAAAGTTTTTTCGACTCGAACCTATCGCGACTACGGGTACCTCGCCGCTCTCTCATTCCTCATGGTTCTGACCGCCGCCGTCTACACGGTGAGCATGGCGTATCTCGCCGGACTGGCACTTTACATCCTCTTTTCCGTGTCCACCTTTGTCGCCTACGAAATCAAACACTCCAGCGAGGCTGGCGGCCAGTCAGGTAGGAACGCATGGCCATCCGCCCCTGCGCCTTGCCAGAGCCGCGGCGCCGTCGAAAAAGCACTCCTCACCACCAGCGTCGCGGTGGCCTTCGGTGTTGTTGTTCTGGCGTCGCTCTTGTTTTTTGTTCTCCCGCGCTACCGCACGGGATACCTAACCGCTCTTGCAAATCAAGCAGAACACATTAGCGGCTTTTCGGAAACGGTGAACCTCGGCGACATCGGGAAAATCAAAAGATCCAACGCCGTCGTCATGCGAGTAAGAATAGAAGGCAGCCCCGGGCAATTTAAGGGCGTGAAGTGGCGAGGCGTCGGGCTGACCAGTTTCGACGGAAGGCGCTGGTTTAACGATAACACTCGCCAATACCCGGTCTCTCCTGCCTCTCCGGATCGCTTCCTCCTGCCGTCACCCGAGGGTGGGCAGACCCGTGGGTACTTGACGCTGCGTTACCGGGTGCTGCTCGAGCCAATTTCCACCGATGTCCTGTTTGTCGCCGCGGCGGCGCGCCAACTGACAGGACGTTTCCGGCTGCTTTCCCTCGACCAGACCCAGTGTCTTCACAACCCGCAGCGCGACAACGCACTCCTTGGGTACGATGTGGTTACGGAAGCGGGTGTTCCTCCACCTGAGGAATTGCGCCGCACATCAACCGACTACCCTCCGGACATTCGATCGACCTATCTCAGCACGCCGGGACTGAATCCGGGTGTGGCCGACCTTGCCCGGCAGGTGACTGCTGCAGCCCCAGGTAACTACGACCGCGCCCTCGCCATCCAGAACTATCTGCGCCAGAATTTCGGCTATACGCTCGACCCGAAGGGTATCGACCCCGCCGATCCCATCGGGAGCTTCGTGGTCAAGTCCCGGCACGGCTATTGCGAGTACTTTGCCGGTGCCATGGCCTTGATGCTTCGCACGGTCAACATTCCTTCCCGCCTCGTCAACGGCTTCCAGACAGGTTCCTACAACCGTGTTGGCAAGGATTTTGTGGTGCGCGCTCGGGACGCGCACACTTGGGTGGAAGTCTATTTCCCCGGATACGGCTGGATACCGTTTGACCCTACTCCGGCGGATCCAAATCAGGTTGCGGAGACCTGGAGCGAAATGGATGACTACCTTGACGCCCTGAGCGTCTTTTGGAGCGAGTGGATCATCAACTATGATTTCGGCCACCAGGTCCGGCTAGCGACGGAATTAGACCGGCAGTCCTCGAAACTGCAGCAAAGCGTTCGTGACCGCTTTCGTGATCTTCAACGACAGGGCGGGGGAATGGCTGCCGGCCTTGAGAGGTGGCTGGTTCGCCACAAGTTGCTTGGGTTGTGCCTGACCTTCACCCTGCTTTGTGGTCTGGCGCTAGCAATAACGGAGGGCTCGCTCGCCCGGCTTCGTCTGTTTTGGTTATGGAGGCTTCGCCACCACGGCGCGGCCTTGAGTGCCGACGAAGCTACCTTAGTCTACCAAGGACTGCTGCACATTTTACGCAAGAAGGGAGTGGAGCGCGCGGTATCGCAGACGCCGCGAGAGCTTGCCCACCAGATTGCCGTCACGCGGCTCGGCCGTGAAGTGCGGGAGTTCACCGAACTCTACACCCTGCTTAGATTCGGCGGCCGACCGGTCTCCGTCCCGCGCCTGCGCCAGTTGCTGGAGGCGATTCGCCGCGCCGCGGTGTAGTACAAAGGGATAGCTTAGCTAGCTAGCTAGAATCGAAACACCACTTTACCCCCAACAATGGTGGTGACGACGCGGACTTCCTTGATCTTTTCCGGCGGCGCACTAAAGAGATCATCGGAGAGCACTACAATGTCGGCCAACTTGCCCGGGGCGATTGTGCCCTTCTCCTTCTCCTCGAAGGCTGCGTATGCGCTGCCTTGAGTGTAGGCGCGCAAGGCTTGCTCAATGCTTAGGCGCTGCTCCGGAAACCATCCTTCCGGATGCTTGCCGTCGAGCGTAGCGCGGGTCACCGCCGCATAGACGCCGAGTAGCGGATCGAGCGGCGCCACCGGCCAATCTGTGCCGAACGCCAGGGGTGCGCCAGCCTCGAGCAACGAGCGCCAGGCGTAGCTCGAGCGGGCGCGCTCGTGGCCGATGCGTTTCTCTCCCCATCGCCCGTCGTCGATGGCGTGATAGGGCTGCATGCTGGCAATAACGCCCAACTTGCCGAAGCGGGGGATATCCTGCGGTCGCAGATGCTGGGCGTGTTCGATGCGAAAGCGGCGCCGAGCGGTATCGGCGCCACCCACGTGCGCGAAAACGTCGAGCATCTCGGCGTTAGCGCGGTCGCCGATGGCATGAATCGCCACCTGAATCCCGACCTGGTTCGCCCCGGCGACGGCTGCTTCCATCTTGGCGGGGGGATTCATCAACGGCTGCGGCAGGCCGCGGTTGCCCGGGTCATCGGAAAAGGGGTCGAACATCCAGGCCGTGCGGGAGCCAAGCGATCCGTCCGCAAAGCCTTTCACAGCGCCCATCTTAAGGAAGTCGCTGCCCATCCCCCGCTCGAGGCCAGCGTCGGCCAGTCGTTGCCAGCGAGCGATAGGTGTGATCTCATAGAAGCGGCAGGTGAGCCAACCCCCGACCTCGGCGCGCCGCAGCAGCTCAATCTCGCCCGTGAAACTGCTATTGGGCGAGTCGGCGTCCACGCTGATGTCCTGGACCGAAGTCACGCCCACCCGGCGCGCCTCTGCCAAGCCGGCTTTCAGCGCTTCCTCAAACTCGTCTTGCCTCGGGCGCGGAATCACCCTCGCCACCAGGTCCTCGGCCGCGTCCTTCAACACACCGGTAGGCTCCAGACTGTGGGGGTCACGCACAATCACGCCGCCCGCCGGGTCATGCGTCTCCTTGGTGACGCCCGCCAGCTTCAACGCTAACGTATTGGCGAGCGCGGCGTGACCATCGTAGCGGCTGAGAAACACCGGATTGTTGGGCGTGACGCGGTCGATTATCCAGCGCGTAGGGAGCTTCGCGTCCGGCCAGGCTTCTTCGTCCCAGTTGCCGCCTTCCATCCAGCGGCCCGGCTTGAGCGTTTTCGCCTTCTCGCCAATGCGCTCGACGAACTCCGCTTCGCTGCGCGTATTTTTCAAATCGATCGCCAGAAGCTGGAAGCCGCCTTGAATGAAGTGTACGTGAGCATCGATGAATCCGGGAATCGCCATCCGGCCCTCGAGATCGATCTCCTGGGTGTTGGGCCCGACGTAGGCGTGCATCTGTTCGCTCGTTCCTACAGCAAGGATGCGGCGGTTCGAGATGGCTACCGCTTCAACGGATGCTGCCGGCGCCATCCTCTGGCCCGCCGCGTCGTTAGGTTCACCGGTCCAGATCTTGCCGTGAGTCAACACAAGGTCTGCGCCGCGAGGGAGTTCGCCAGCCGGAAAGGTGACGCCCATATTGGTTAGAGCCATGAGTAGTAGTGCCAGAAGGAGCATTCGAATATCAATCTGAGTTCTGAATTACTCAGAACTGAGATCTTGGCTAGTTCTTGGTGACGCGAATTCGCGCAAAAAATTTGCCGTATCAGGGCACGGCTTTAAGCCGTGCCCTCGAGTTTCTACATTTGGATTCACAGCGGGTCGCAGTTGATAACGGCCCTCTCCGGGGGGAAAGGGTACGGCGAAGCCGGGGGTGAGGGGTTGTTTTCTTCTTCCAAAATCAGCGAGGCCCTCACCCACCGCTTCGCGGTCCCCCCTCTCCCGCAAGCGGGCGAGGGCTGTTGTCAACTGATATTTCACCTCCAGACCAAAAT
>DATJKY010000565.1:0-6821 GCA_035490955.1 Terriglobia bacterium
CGGAACGCGCTCCTATTACCGATGAAGCCGAACAGCCACATTGTCATTGTCTCCAGCATGGCTGCAATTAACGGTTCGCCTTTGAGCGGCAGCTACGCAGGGGCCAAGCGGATGCTGTGGTTCATGGCCGATTACGCCGCGCAGGAAGTCAACCGCCAGAAACTCGGGCTTCACATTCACTGCTTGTTGCCCACACTAAATCCAAGCACTGATCTCGGGCGTGCGGCAATCGCAGCCTATGCCGAACGCGCCGGCGTGGGCATCGACGAATTCGCCAATCGCCTCGCGCCACACTTGACCCCGGCCGTCATGGGTGATGCTGTCGTCGAACTCCATTCCAACCCTACCCGCTTGTCGGCGGCGCCGAAAAACTGGTCCACTTTGGCAGCAGAATGTAGACCGGTGGGGTGGTTACGCTCCGTAATGGCAGTTGAGGAGTACGGGCCTGGGTGCTGTTTTTACTATGCTGGATGTTCTCCTTGTTTGGAGCCGTGTGCACGATACGACCTGCCTTGAATCTTGAGGATGATGGCCCCTTCCACGATGCGATCAAGGAAAGCCATGGCGACGGGGCCATCGGGCAGATACTCTCCCCATTTTTCGAAGTCCACGTTGGTGGCCAGTGCGGTGGAGCTCTTCTGGTTTCGCAAGGCGATAATCTTGTAAAGCAGGTGAGCCGATTGTGGGCTTTCCTCCCGCTCGATGCGGTCGCACCCGAATTCGTCGATAATCAATAAATCCGGACGCGCGTAGCGGCGCAGCTTTTCGGGAAGTGTTTTGTCGGCCAGCGAAGCGGTCAGATCCGAGATCAACTGGGCGGAGGTGCGATAGAGGACGCGATACCCCAGGACGCAAGCTTTTTGCCCCAGAGCCTGAATGATGTGGCTCTTCCCCACTCCAGACCAACCCACCAAGATCAGATTCGTTCGGCGCCGAATGAAGTCTCCGGTAGCCAACTCTTCGATCTGCCCGCGGTCGAAAGCCTTGGGATTGAACTTCCAGTTGAAGCTTTCCAAGGATTTGTTCTCGGCGAAGTGTGCTTCCCGGATGCGACGCTGGACCGAACGTTCTCGGCGAGCGTCGGCTTGCTCCCCGATGAGCTGATCAAGAAAATCCAGATGGGAGAGATTCTCTTTTTCGGCTTTCGTGAGCAGTGCATCCAGCGATTCGGGTGGGAGCGGAATACCCAGAGCCGCAAAGTGGCTCAAGCACCGATCACGCAGATTCGTCGCCTTGGTTATGCTCGGTTGCGTTCTCTCCCTGGTTTTCATTCTCCGTCTCTTTCAGAAGCTCTTGATATTCCTGAGCGGGACGCAAGGACACCGGGGAATGTCGGAAGAGTTCGTCCAAGTGTTCTCGCGCCTCCTCCTCGAGCGATTCCGAAGCCAACTTGGGGCGAGCCTGCGCCGCAAGGATCCGCTCGACGGCGGAAAGCGAGAAGGCGCGGTAGCGACCAGCCCTCTCCAGGGCACCCTGCAGATCTTCGCGGTGATAGGTGGAAAGAAGCCCCAGAACTCGGCAGGCTTCCTCTTTCCCGTACCGTCGAGTCTTTACCAGTTGCTCGAAGAACAGGATGCCTTCCGCTCCAAATTCCGCGAAGCGCTCTTTCAGCAACGCATAGGCTTGCTGCGCATCGCGTCTGTGGAGATGATCGCGATCGATGCGCCTCTGCCCCGCGGTTCCGCGAGGGAAGAGTTCATGGCGGGCGATCTCCGTCAAATCGGGGCCGTACACGATCAGCTCCTTCTCGGTGATACCCACTGGCAGCAGTTCGCCAATGCGTTGCCAGGGGACCGAATAGAAGTTCTGGCGATAGGGCAGCTGGCCTTCCGAGTTCACGGTCCGGTACACGGTGTGGGTCGTGTCGTAGGAGTGCACCGGCAAGGGGAGCAGGTGAGGCTTCTCTTCCAGGTAGAGATCGATCGGCCGACGCTTGGTCTCCCGATGCAGGCGCAGGTCGGCCGTGGTGGCCAGCCAAGTAGCGGTCACTGCGTTAAGGTGTTCGAGCGAGGTGAAGGTACGGCCGTTGAGCAGGTTCGTTTCTAGATAATAAAAAGGCCTCTCGATTTTTCCTTTCGTTTGGGGATGTCGCGGACGACAAGCCCATGGCTTGAAACCGTAGTGCGTGGCGAAAGACAGAAACCGCGTGTTGTAGATCGGTTGTTCCCCGTCGTAACCCATCACCACCACCTTCATGTTGTCGTACAAGCAGGTGGTGGCTAAGCCGGAGAAATGTTCAAAGGCCCGGATATGTTCCCGCAGGGTGGTGGCCAAGTCCTGCGATTCCACAAAGCGCACATACTGGCGCCGCGAATAAGCCAGAATGTAGCTGAAGGCATACACGCGGCGGTTCCCCTCAGCAGTGAAGGCGATCTCGTAGGACGAATAATCCATTTGCGCTTGCACCCCAGGAGCCGTTTCGAAGCGCCGCACGGGCGGCTTGTGCGGTCCGCGACGAAGCGCCCGCAGCCGGTCACGCACGATGGTGTATTGGCCCGTGAACCCCCGATCCCGCAACTCCTCATGCAGTCGCACCGCCGTCAAGTCGGGGTAGCGTTCGAGCAGTTGTGTGATCGTCTCCTCGAAAAGGTCCAGCAAACTCGCCCGCCGCGCTGGCTTCGGTTCTGGCACACCAGCTCTACGATTTTGGTGATCCGCCAATACCCGGGCCACCGTCTTTCGGTTGACTCGCAACATCCGCGCGATGCGGCGCCGCGAAGCTCCTCCATAGAACAGCCCGACGATCTCGTTGCGCGTTTCTTCGTTCATGGGTTCTCCAGTTCGCTGATCAGGTCTCGACTCAGAGCCGCCACGGATCCGGCATCCTGTGCGAGCCTTTGGAAACGAGGCGACAGAATGGCGCGATCCCCAGGCGTAAGTCCGGTGCGGCCTTGGTGAGCCAGCCACACCTCCATGCGGCCCAGCAGGTCCAGCAGCATGCCCACGCGCTTCCACACTTGGTTTCCTGCTTCGCTCAAGCGGGGATCCCGCGCCGAGAGCACTCCTCCCTTTAACTGCGACAGCGCTTCGCGAGGTTTTCCGAGGATGTAGTCCTGCTGGCTTTGTCCGGGACATTCCAGCAACAAGTCCACAACCCTGGTCAGTTCCGTGCTCGAAAGCGCTTCGCGCCGGATTAGGGCGAGAACTTCCGCTTGGTTGCCTGGTGGCAACCGCACGATCTGGCGCGCGGCGCTGGGTGACAACAGACCGGCGCGCAGTTCGTCGCGAGACTCCGGCCCAAGACGCTCGATCAGCGCCAGTCGGCGGCATACCCAACTCTTGTGGCGGCCCAATAACTCCGCCACTTCCACCTGGCTCAGTCCATCCTCGCGAACCAACGCCTGCACGATCCAAGCCTCTTCCAACTCCCGCGTCCGGCCGCCAGCGCGATTCAGTCCGTAGATGGCCGCCTTCGCCGTTCGATCGTCCGCCTCCATGGCTCGAACTGAGAGATGACTGATCGATGCAAGAGTTCGCGCCGCGCCCAAGCGTTTGAAACCGTCGATCAGTTCGTAGCGTCCCTCACGCCGGCACACCACCACTGGCGATAGCTGCCCGTAGCGTTCGAGTGACCGAGCCATGGCACGTTCCGCTTCCGGCTGATGCAAGCGATAGCGTCCGTAGTGCTCGCCGATCTCCGCGCACGGCAAATCGAGCAGACTCTCTGGGGCCCAGCGCAACACGAGCACCCTCCCGGAAAAACGAATCGAAGAAGAAGGAACGAAAGAACCAACCACAGCTCCTCTCGTCCCCTCTTCCTCTTGCGGGCCAGCCGAACCTACGGAAATTTCTCTGCCTGCGTCAATATGTCCAGATGATCCCCGGAAAGATTCACACCCACCCCAGATACTTCGATACTTCACCGAGGTGGCGTAGCTTTTACTCTCTGCGCAGCTCTCGCCAGCGTCGTTCCCGCTCCAAAACGCGCTCCAGCGCACGCCGGCACTGCTTCGAACAGAATCTCTGCCGCGGGGATCGAGAGGTACGCAGGAACTGTTCGTAGCAACCTGGCCGGTCGCAGGAAGAATCAAAAAAATTCCGGGGCTGATTACCCTCGCCGCCTCGTCTGCGGCCTCCCCGGCGTTCGCTTCTTTCCTGCCTCGCACGCGCTCTCGGTAGCGTCGGCTCTGGGCGTTTCGCTTTTCCTTACCCCGCAGAGTTGTCCGGTACTTCTGCTGCGCTTTCCACGCGGACCACTCCCGCGCCTTCTCGCAACAGCGAGCACTGCAGTAGCGCTCCGAGGCTTGTTGAGGATGGAAGGGTTGCTCACATCCTTTCAGCAAGCACATCCGCGTTCGCGGCCGGCGTGCGGGATGCACGCATTTGTTTGCCTCTTGATTTTGGGGAGCGTCTGTAGGACGTTCAGGAAGGCCCATGGGAGGTACTGCTCCCAGAAGCTTATGCCTCGGAGGGGAACTGCCAATTCCTCTCCGGGGCGCAGCAATTCGTTCACCGACCGTGGATCAGAAGCCCACGCGGCGCGAAACACACTCTATCTCAACTCACCCCTGGACGGAGACACGATCTCTTGGCTGGCTACTACCCCACTTACCGCCACCGACTACTGACGGTCCGGCCTACACTGCACCGCCACAATGGACCACACTCATTCCGCCACTAACAGCTGTACCACAACCGGGGTGACGGCACGTTTGAGGAGGTTGCAGAAAGAGCGGGCGTCGCAGGTAGTGGAAGGAACTGGAGCAGTGGCTGTGCCTTTGTGGATTTCGACCGTGACGGACGGCTTGATCTCGTGGTGGCGCGTTACGCGAAGTTCGATATTCAGCGCGCTGCGCCACCGGGCAGTTACCCGACGTGCCAATGGAAAGGGATCGCAGTGTTTTGCGGTCCGCGAGGTCTACCAAGCGACACGAACGTGCTCTACCGGAACACCGGAGGAGGGTATTTCCAGGATGTAACGTCAGCCGCCCGCATAGATCGAACCTCCGGCCGATATTGTTTCAGCGTTTCGGCCCTAGATTTTGACAATGATGGGTGGCCGGACATTTACGTGGCCTGCGACAGCCGACTCCATTTCGGATTGGGGCCGAACACGAAGATCGATTATGTGGAAGCGCATTGGCCGAGCGGGCTAGTGGAGCGTTTTGCGAGTCCGGCGATCGACAGGATTCTTGTTATGAAGGAAGGATTGGGGGAAGCGGTGTCGCAAAGCCCGCGCCAGGGAACGCCTAAACATTAGAACAGGTGCGTTTTCCCGTCAGGAGCATAACTTCCGATGGGCCTCAGGACGACATGGACGGCCCTCATATTGGGGGTGGCCGTCACAGCTGCGAGCGCTTCGCAAGAGGCGAACGATGCATTGGCCACCGCTCGAGCACTGATCCAGCAAGGCCGGAATGAGGAAGCTATCACGGAACTGAAGCGTCTGGCCGCACTGGATCCAAAGGCCAAGGGAGTCAATCACGAGCTTGGCGTGGCTTACTATCACCAGAATGAGTATTTGAATGCAGCGCAATACTTGGTGCTGGCGCTACAAGAGAATCCGAATGATCACGACGCAGCGCAGCTCTTGGGATTGTCCTACTATGCAGTTGGAAGACCAGCTGACGCGATCCCCGCGTTGGAAAAGGTACATGCCTGGTATCCGAATGCAAACATGGACGCTATTTATGTTCTGGGAATCTGCTATGCCCTCACCAAGAGATATCCCGAGGCGCGGAGGGCTTTAGCGAGGCTCTACAGGGTCCCCGAAGACTCGGCGGCAGCTCATTTAATGCTAGCGAGTGTGCTGGTGCGGCAGGGATTTGATCCTGTTGCTGAGAGCGAGGCTCGCAGGGCAATGGAACTCGCGTCCCCACTACCGCTCGCGCACTTTATCCTGGGCGAATTATGTGTGTACAAAGCTGACTACGCCTGCGCCGTGGGAGAGTATGAAGCCGAGCTAGCGATCAACCCCGCCTACGCACCGGCCCTCTCCCATTTGGGCGAAGTGTACTGGCGGCTGAGTCGGTACGATGAGTCCGAAGACGCTGTTCAGCGCGCACTTTGGCTAGATTCAACCTCCGCGGAACCGTATGTCATCCTAGGAAAGGTATTTTTCAAAAAGCGCCAGTGGATGACGGCAGAGCAGATGCTTCAACGCGCCGTCACCGGTGACCCTAGCAACTACACGGCACATTATTTTCTCGCCCAAGTTTACAAGGCGACGGGAAACTCGGAAGCCGCAGAGCGTGAGATGAGCATCGCAATACGGTTGCAAGAAAAGCAAGGAGTCAACCAGGGGAGGGTGAGATAGCGACGCGTCATTGATTGCTAGATCTTCGTTTTGCAGCCAAATCCTCTTGTACCATGCGTTCGTAAACTTCTTCAGGTTGAGCGCCGCTTAGGAGTCTGCCATTAATGAAAATCCCTGGCGTGCCCATAACGCCGGCGCGTATTCCATCTTGCAAATCGCGCTCGACGTCTGCCCGATACTTTCCGCTAGACAAACAGGATACGAATTCACGTTCGTTCAATTTCGCGGTCTGAGCAAGAGCGATCAGACCGCTGTGCGTAAGTTTATCGGGGTTTCCGAACAAAAGATCGTGATACTCCCAAAATTTTCCCTGCTCCCCAGCGCAGCGCGAGGATTCGGCCGCCGATTCCGCTTGGCTGTGCATGCCGCGCAACGGAAAATCTCGGTACGCCAAACTGACCTGGTCTTGATATTTGGCCTGGAGACTCTTCAGAGTGGCTTGAACTTTCCTGCAAAAAGGACATTGAAAGTCCGAAAACTCAACGACAATGACAGGGGCCTGTGAGTTTCCGCGGAGGCGGGCGGGGTCAAATGAAACTTCCACTTTGCTGCCCGGCAAAGGCAT
>DATJKY010000566.1:0-5830 GCA_035490955.1 Terriglobia bacterium
GCCGTAGGGCCACCAGTCCCGCCCCATCAGCGCGCGGTCCTGCTCGATCAGGTTGGCGAACCAGGGAACCATGTTCGCCATCATCATGAAGGTGAGCCCTTTCTCGTACTGCTCGATCATGCCGTCCTTAGCTTTGCAGAACCCCTCGAACACCGCCCGAAGGAGTTCGGGCTCGTTGGCTAGTTCCTTGCGCACGACCACCGTGTGCATGATAGGAAAGATGCCCGTGCGACGGAAATAGTCGCGCTCCACAGCCACGTAATCTTCGAACAGGCGCCCGACGTTAGTCGAGCCTTCGAGCACGCATCGCGGCGCGTCGGCGGAGATCAGCGCGTCGATCTCGCCGCGCTCGAGCATTTCGCCAAGGTCGGCGTCCTCGTCCGCCCACTCTACCTCTACATTGGCTGGATGCGGGTGCGGCACGAAGTCGACAGGCTTCATCGGGAAGTCGATTCGACCGACGATCCAGCGGCACTTGTCCGGCGTCACGCCATACTCGTCGGAGAGGACGCCCTTGGGAATCACCCCCCCGTCGTGGCCATAGAGCCCCAGCTCACCGATGCGCTTGCCCGCGAGGTCCTGCGGTCTGCTGATACCCTTCTTCTTGTTGATGTAGATAGCCGAGTGGCGGAAACACCGGACGAGGAAGACCGGAAGCGCCAGAAACGGCGGGTCATCGTCGCTGAACAGGCGCAGGAAATAGGTCATGCCCAGTTCGGATACGTCGTAGGCGCGGTCCTGGATCATGGCCTTGAAGATCTCTGGCACAATGCGGGCGCTGTGGAAGGCGGCATCGATGCCTTCGATTTTGACGGTTCCGTCGGCCAGCAGACGCGTTCTGTCGTAGTTCCAGAAGGCGATGTCCAGCTTGCGGTCGCGCATGTTTTGTCTCCTTGTCACTCATTGTCTATAGCGGTTTGTTCTTCTGGGGACTCTTGTCCTCAACTTGCTGTCATTCTCACTTTTCGCTTGCGACGAGGCGGCGGACCATACATTCTCGTCCAGTGGATTCCGGTCACCCGATCGTCGTTCTGGTTCGCGCGAGAGGAAATCCTAGTTTCCGAGCGGCCCGTGATACGACCAGAACATTCGTACCCCGGCAACATCACACATTGCGGTAACCGCGCTCCTGTAGCACCCAGGTGTTGCCATCCGGATCGTTGATGTTGGCGAAGCTCGCGTAGTCTCCGCGCGCGGGGTCGAGGCCGGGTGCAAAGCCTCCGTCCCAAGCGCCGATGGGCGTCTTGTGCCGAATCTGTGTGACGTCGACACCACGTTCGAGTAGGCGGCTCCGCGCGGCCTCGAGGTCCGTGACGACGAGATAGACATTGCGAAGTGAGCCGACAGGTGCGTCGGTGAGTCCCTTACCTATCTGGATCGAGCATTTGGAGCCCGGTGGAGTTAGCTGCACGACGCGGAACGCGTCGTTCGGCGAATAGTCGACATCGAGCTTGAAGCCGACCTGATCGACATAGAACTGCACCGTTCGCTCGATGTTGCTCACCGGCAGCGTGATTACTTCGACTGAAAAGGTTGGCGTTCTCACGATTGCATCTCCTTTGCGCCTGCTGTGATTTGGCACTTAGAACCTGGAACACTCTCGCCTTTGTCGGCTAGAGATCTCTCTGGTGTTCGCCGCTGCGAGTCGCCGAGTGTCGGCTCATGCCGACTTGCGGCGGGGGAGGACCTCGGCGACAGTGAGCTCGCGATCGGGGCCGTGTGGAATCACGGTCTGACCTTGTTCAAGATGAAGCTGGTTGCCATCAAGCTGCACCGAGACAATGTCCGGCTCGAATGATAAGAAGTTAGAAATGCGGCCGACCTCGGGATACGCCTCTGGATACGACCAGACCGCCAGATGTGCGTCACTGATGTTGTAGTAGCTGCATAGCCCCTTGTATGGGCAAAAGGTCTGGCGGTCCACGGGAGTAAGAGCAGATTCATCGACATCAGCACGTGGAACGTACCAGCGTGGCGCGAAGCCGGACTCGTAGAGAACCATTGGCCGTTTCGTATCGGCAATGATGCGGTCACCATGGCGGACCGCGACATGACGGGACGTCTGGCGGATGTCGATGCGGTGGTAGTTGTCAGCGGCATGGCCCACGATCCGGTCGTCCTCTTCGTAGAAGCCATCCATAGAGGGCCAGGCGAACGCGACCCGTCCGTGCAACTCGTTTGCGTAGGCAGGCAGGTTGATGTGTTGCCACGCCCCTCGCGGCGTGCTTTGCTCACCCGCCCGCACGGTATACCACGATGTAAGCCCAAGATCGGGATGCTGGGTCGTATGCTCAGTACGTTGCAGAGTGCCCGAAGAGATGTCAGCCTCCGGGAAATAGGCCATCGGATAGTGACCCGGCTCGAAGAGCAGGAGGACGTTCTCGCTATCGGCGATCCAGTTTCCGCCGAAACGCACGCGCATCCGCCGACGCAACGGCTCAACGTACAACAATCTCTGGGGTAGCGGTTCGGGCACGAGAAATCGGCCGATTGCTCCCGGTGATAACGGACCTTGTTGCCAGGAGAGTCCCATCGCTCCTCCTCGTAGGGAAGGTTAAACTGAAACGACCTTACGCAGCTGCTTTGACTGGCGCGATTAGCCCAGCGTCCCCATCCAGTCGGCGATGGCCCGCCCGATTTCGTCAGGCGAATCTTCCTGAACAAAATGGACCCCCGCGACCGTGACTTCGGTCTGCGCTGGCCACGCGCGAACTGCTTCGAGATTCGCGCCACCGCCGAGCAGCGCACCGGGCTTCGCCTTTATGAATAGCTTGGGCACATCACTCGTCGCCAGCCATTCCGCATACGCCGCCACGATCGCATTCACGTCGGCGGGTTCGCCCTCGATTGGGAGCTCCCTAGGCCACGTCAGCGTCGGCCGTCGTCCTTCGCCGGGCTCTGCGAACGGCCGCCGGTACTCCGCCATCTCCTCGGCGGTCAGCGTGCGTAGGACCGCCCCTGGCAGTATCTTCTCGATGAAAAAGTTTTGTTGGAGGACCATCTGCTCGCCGGCCTCGGAACGCAGCGCCTGCAAGAATGGACGCATATTCATCACGTCCCAGTGGTCCCAGCCCTGCGGCCGAACGATCGCCTCCATGTACGCGATACCCTTCACGGCCTTACGGTGGCGGTTGGCCCAGTCGAAGCCAAGACCCGAGCCCCAGTCATGGATGACTAAGGTGACCAATTCGCGCACATTCAGGGCTTCGAGCAGGGCATCGAGGTAGAGGCGGTGCTCGACGAAGCGATACGAGCCGGGACCACTGTTAGGCAGCTTATCGGAGTCACCCATGCCGAGCAGGTCGGGGGCGATGCAGCGGCCTAGTGGCTCCAAGTGTGGCAACACATTACGCCAAAGGTATGACGAAGTGGGATTGCCATGCAGCAGCAGAATGGGGTTGCCCTTTCCCACCTCCACGTACGCCATCTCTCTATCAAGGATTCGCTCCCGCTTCTTTTGGTACGGAAACGCCGAAGAGATCATGTTTGCTTCTCCTGTGATGAGTAATACGAGCCAAGAAACAACTGCAGCGCTCTAACAAAGCAGTCGACCAATGAGACTCAGTTCACGGCCAGTCAAATAAAGCTCGGGACTTAACTTCCGAATTGTCCGCAACCCGCTCCGATGAAGGGGCGCCGCGGCTATTAGGAACGGCGCATCAAGCTGCGGACCGCTGTTGATGCACGTCCTCTGGATGTTTGCCGTACTTATTACGAAAACGCGTCGACGCATCGCGAGCGATAGACTTGCCATGGCCGAAGCCGGCAGCATCGAATGAGAGACTAGCAAGTTTGCGCTGGCTCACACGACCTTCGTCCAAGCTCTCGAAGCCAACGGGATCACCGAGGCCCATGATGTTCGTGCACACGTCAGCCGCGAACAGCATTCGTCCGGAACGCCACAGCAGCGCGACCTGACCGGCGCAATGCCCAGGAACATGAATTACTTCGAAGCTACCTGCGATGGGCAATATTTCGCCAGGGGTCAAAGCGTGGTCGATAGCAACCGGGTCCAGTCGCTCGTCGGGATGGAAGAACAGCTTGCACAAAGGTCGCCCCAACAAACCAGGTGCTGGCGTCATCGGCCGAAACGGACCTCCACTCTCAGCGATAGGGATATCGAGCGGGTGCATGAAGGTCGTTGCACCCGTTCTCCGCACGATAGCGGCAGCGCTGCCGATATGATCAGGGTGGGCGTGAGTGAAAATCAGGTGCTTGAGCTGGTCTGGCGAACGCCCAAGCCCGCGTATCGCCCCGAAAACGGCTGCCTCCTTACGCGGGTAACCGGCGTCGATCAGTGTCAACCCGTCGTCGCCCTCAATCAGGAAGGCGTTTGCGAACCCCATCGGCACAACGTGCACACCCTTTATCACAGGCTTCACGGCCAATAAGTTCTCCAATCGGGGAGTTGATGCCGTAGCGACCGCTTGGGTTGCAAAACAACCCGATTCATCTAAATCCGAAGTTCTGCTCTCAGAGCACTTAGGAAGTCAGATCAGGAAGTTGAACTGCTCGGCAAGTTGACGAGAAACGAACACAGTCACGACATGAGCCCCCAAGTGGGTGGTCGGCCATTCGGAAGTTTTAACGGGTCTCTTGGGACCTCTGTAAGCAAGAAGCCCCGAATCTTTTCGTACGTTTTTCTCATGACACCTCCGCCATGCCGCAGATGACGAATTGGTTTCCTGTGCAGTCCAGTTCCCTTTGATATCTCGCGCTCCGAGAATTGTGCCAACAGCCTCAGCGTGTCAGGATCTGCCGCCACTCTGCCGTTTTCATACACCTTGCATCGCACGTCGAGATCGTGATCGACCGGCCCTTGTTCAAGCTTTCGCTTGAATTCCTTCCCGCAGGGAATGTGCCTCTCCGCTGCTATGTGACGCCGCTGTAGCTCGCCACGGGTCCACGGATCGCAGGGCTTGCCATCCGGACCGGCGAATTTGGATTCGGGGTGGTACAGGTATTGATGCAGGATCTCCCGGTAAGTCTTGACCCTGATCCGTCCCTTTTTTCGGTTGCCGGTGGTGATGCGGCATTCCTGCGCCGTCCGCACGTTGTAATAAACGGCATCGAGCCATTCCTCGGAGTGCTTTGTGAATCGAGTGATCAGGATAGGTTTCTCGGCCCGCTCCACTAGATCGAGATCATCCGTTTGGAGGATCGGGGCGAGCACGAAGTCGAACGGCTTCACAAATCCCTTCAGGCGCCCAAGAACGGCGGGCGACGACACCGGAATCTTCATCATGGCGGGATGATCGAGCCAGGGCGGCTCCGGCAATTCGCTGGAGAACACTTGATCGAAGTGCAAGAGGTAATCCCAAGCAGTTTCGATCCAGTCAGGCTCACCTTTGCTAACGGGTGATATCAGATACCCCAGCCCGTGCCCCTTGGCTTCGATGATCTTAGATCCATGGAGCAAGGCGTAACGCTTGGCGCTAATCGCGTAGCCATGCACGGTGCGCAGCTTGCCGGTCGTCGGATCGCCGTTCTTGTAATTAACGTCCTCGACCTTGAGCAGGTCTCCGCCAAACGAGTACGGATCGAGTGACCGAAAGCGTTGGGCGATCTCGAGAACCTTCGAGTGCGGCAGGACTGGTATCGGAGCGATCTCCTGCTCACCCATGGCGCTCTCCTCTGCCGGTCGCTTGGGGTAGACCGTACCGCCCTTGGGCGATGCAACCACGGCTATTGAGCTTGCCCCTACAAAACGTATCCCTTAGCAAACTGCTTTAATAGCGGAGAGGGAACGTGGATGAGGAACGGAAAACGAGGCAGGTACACGCTGGAGTTCAAGCTGGAAGGGGTACGGCTTGTGGAGTCAGGGCAGAGC
>DATJKY010000567.1:0-2864 GCA_035490955.1 Terriglobia bacterium
GTCCGGCGTTGCGCGACACACCGTCGAAGCGGGCGCGGAGATCGTTAATGACGTGAGCGGCTTTCGCTGGGATGAGGCCATGGCGCGTACCTGCGCGGAACTGCGGAGTGGCGTGGTGCTGGTGCACAGCCGGGGGCGGCCCAGCGAGTGGAAACAGCTCCCCCCGGAAAGCGATATCGTGCCTCTGGTCGCCCACGATCTCGCCAACTGCGTGCAGATTGCCCTCGACAGCGGCGTCGAGCGCCCGAAGATCGTACTTGATCCCGGCTTTGGCTTTGGAAAGAGATTCGAAGAGAATTACCCGTTGCTGGCCCATCTCGAGCGACTACAAAAGCTAGGGTTTCCGCTACTCGTGGCTACCTCTCGCAAGTCATTTATCGCCCGTACTTTAGGGAAGCGGCGAGGCGAGAATGACGCTCCGCCGGGCAGTCGGCTACACGGCTCCTTGGCCGCTATGGTCGCGGCCATTCTTCATGGAGCTCACGTCGTTCGTGTTCATGACGTCCGTGCCGCGGTCGAAGCCGCCGCCATTGCTGACGAGGTGCTGGCCGCCTCCGCCTAGACTCTGCGAGCGGCAACCCGGTGCGCTGCGGGGGGCGGAATTGGAAGCAGCTAGCGTGTCATCTGCAGGCTGATGAGGAAGACACTCCCCCACAGCACCAAGCCCGCTACGCCCACCCACATCGTGATTCGCCGGTCTGCAGCCCGCTGCAGGGTCGGAAGCGGGAAAGGCGCTCCCAGCGAGCGATGAAACCACGCGCCCAGCAGGCCAACGAAGCCGATTAATGCCACGGCTGCGCCGAACATCAGGCCGGCCACGATGAGAATAAAACTCAGGCTGAACATCGCCTCGCCATCCTACTGCTCGCCTTCAGGCTAGTCCTCCCGGGAGGGCGCGCGCAAGTCGCACAAACAAAACCAAGCGGGCAGGTATCCACCTGGAGTAGTAAAATTCGGAAACTTATTCGGAGGCGCCATGAAACGCGTTACCGGCTTAGGCGGTCTGTTCTTCAAGGCCAAAGATCCGACGGCGATGTACGAGTGGTATGAAAAACACCTGGGCATTCAGCGCGAGGCGCACGGCCAATGCGCGGCCTTCCACTGGCGTGATGCCCACGATCCCGAAACCACCGGCTTGACCACTTGGGCGATCTTTTCGCAAGACAGCAACTACTTTGCTCCCAGCTCCGCGCCATTCATGATGAACTTCCGGGTGGAAAACCTCGACGCGTTGCTGCACGCCCTGAGGGAGGAAGGAGTATCCGTCGATCCCAAAGTTGAGGAGTACGATTACGGAAAGTTTGCCTGGATTACAGATCCAGAGGGCAACCGTGTTGAGCTCTGGGAACCGCTGCAAAAGAAATAGCCTCAGCCAGACCTAACGATTGGCGGACGAAACCGGAAGCGAGAGTTGGCGAGCAGAGCGGCTCGGCCTGCTGCTGCCGGAATGTATTGGGTCAGCGCCCGCTCTAAGGGCAGGCGAAGACTAGCGATTACCAAGCCCGCCTTCCTGAGCACTCGGAGAACCCCTGCGCGAGTCTTCACGGCAGATATATTGGGCAGAGGACCGCGTCCGAGTTATCTAAGTACTCCTATTCGTAAATACGGTGACGTATTATAGTGGCTTCCAAATGCCTGCATCTAGTAGATTTGGCATTAGGAGGGTTGTCCCTGATGCCGCGAGAAAGCCCATTTCGCGTAGTTCTGTCTGTGGACGAACGCCAGCATCTGGAGTCGATCGCGCGCCAATATACGTCACCGTATTGCGAGGTAGTCCGCGCCAAAATCATCCTCCTCGCCGCCCAGGGCCTTTCCAATGAGGTCATCGCCTTGCGACTCGACACCCCACGCCAGATCGTCAGTAAGTGGCGCAAACGCTTCTGCCTGGCCCGCTTGCCGGGCCTCGAGGATGAACCTCGAGGCGGGCGTCAGGCCCGCTTTTCCCCCCAGTCTCGTCGTGCAGGTAAAAGCTCTCGCCTGTGAGCTGCCGCATCGCACCGGTCTGCCCTTGTCGCGTTTTTCCATCGCTGACCTCCGCCAGCAAATTCTTAACCAGGGGCTGGTGGCGCAGATCAGCGGAGCCACCATCTGGCGCTGGCTCAGTCAAGACGCCATTCGACCTTGGCGCTATCGCAGCTGGATTTTCCCGCGCGACCCACGCTTCCTGGAAAGAGCGGCTCCGATCCTCGATCTCTACCAAGGCCTTTGGCAAGGACAACCCCTGGGTCCCCAGGATTTTGTGCTCTCGGCCGACGAAAAGCCGAGCATTCAAGCGCGCTGTCGGAAGCATCCTTCGCTCCCTCCCGCCCCTGCCCGTCCGGCTCGCATCGAGCACGAGTACCACCGCAAGGGAGCCTGGGTCTACCTCGCCGCCTGGGATGTCCGCCGCGCCAAAATCTTTGGTCGCTGCGCACCCCGGAACGGGATCCAACCCTTTGATGGCTTGGTCGCTGAGGTCATGCAGCAAGAGCCCTATCGCTCGGCCCAACGCGTGTTTTGGATCATGGATAATTGCTCCGTGCACCGCGGCCAGAAATGCGTTCAACGACTGCAAGCCCGCTGGCCCTCGATTGTTCCGCTGCACACTCCCAACCATGCCAGTTGGCTCAACCAGGTAGAGATCTACTTCTCCGTCGTTCAGCGCAAGGTTCTCACACCCAACAATTTCCTTTCTCTGGCCCAATTGGAAGAGGCACTCCTGAATTTCCAGCAACGCTATGAGAAGTCTGCCGCTCCCTTCCAGTGGACCTTCACCCGTGAGGATTTGGCTAAGCTCATGACCCGTCTCCAGGCGAAGGCTCTTGCCGCCGCGGCTTGAACCTCAGCAAAATACGTCACCGTAATTCCGAACGACGGTACTAAGT
>DATJKY010000568.1:0-2851 GCA_035490955.1 Terriglobia bacterium
GCCGGCATCAATAAGTGATGCGTAACGTATCCCGCGCTTTCAGGTTGCCAAAGGTACCGACATTGGCCAGCGCCAGCGCGATTCTGAAGGAATTGCCTCGTCGCAAGGTCCCGAGTTCATAGTACTGATACTCGAAGTCCAAACCAAAACAACCGAAATTATAGCTTGCCTGTCCGATGATGTTGTGGGCGATGCCCAGGACAAAGTTGTAGTCCACACCCCCGGCGCCGCTGAAGCCTTTGCGGTTGATATCTCCGAAGGTGAACAAAGTACGGAGCAAATTGAATTGAGTTGCCTGGGACGGGGGAGTAGATGGTGGCGACGTAATAAGCGATTCCGTGCGACTGACATAAAAATCGGTCACGGACAGCGCAACAGGGCCACGCCGCACGCGGGAGGTTAGCCCGGCGTCGAGAAATCCCGCGTAGGGGCTGATGTCGGCCTTTACCTCGGTGTCGTAATTTGAGAAAGGCTCGAACTTTAGGACGCCAACAATGGGAGAGAGGTGGCGTCCCTGCGCGAAGGCAAAGCCGGTCAGAGAGAGCGTGGGCTCGAAGACCACCAGTTGTCCGGGCACAAGCGCGCCGCCAAAAGTGGGGTCGAAATAGTATTTCTGCGCCAGCCGCAGGGAGAGCAGTTCACGAGCGGAGCCGGCCTCGTCAGGGTCGCTCTGGCCTTGGGGCGTGTCCTTGCGCATCAGGATGGTGCTGGTGAGCGAATACTCGATCTCATTCGTCTGGGCCAGAGTATCGAGCTCGTCAATGCGCACCACATGCTGAATCTCTTCCTGGTCCTGCACCCGCACCAGCCTATAGAGGATGTCGGGTTCGATGACGTGTTTGAAGCGATGGCCCCAGTGCGGCTGCGCAAGAACCTTCTCCAAAGAAGGAGGCCGAAGGTCAAGCGCGAACTCGCCCAGCAGGCGAGTCAGCGGGTCTTGCTGCGGCGTCACGCTGGTGCCGTACTGCGTCACCCGCAGGCCCACAGAGGGTGTGAGGTGGAAGCCCCAGAAGGGTTTTGATCGTAGGGTGAACACGGGGTGGAGGTCCAGGCGACCAGCGACACCTTGAGTGGTGAAACCGGGTTGCTCGCGCCACACCCCGCTCGTCGAGGTATCAAACGCAAAGTAAAAGGGCGAATCACCCACCTGCCGGTCGATGCCGGAGAAGAAAAAACTGGGAGTCTGTCCGATGATGATGGAGTTTCCAGGAGCTTGCGAGGTGGAGAGGAAGTCCTGGTCGCGTGACACGTAAAAGTTGGCGCTGTAAGCGCCAAAGTTTCTGGTCAGAAAACCGTTTTGATAGACTTCGGGGCTGACCGCCTGGGTGAAGCTTGGCGCCCAGGTAGACTGAAAAGCCAAGCTATTGATGTAGTAAACGTCCACGACACCGCGAAACCCGTGTGCCAGGTCGGCGGCTCCTCCCTGTACCAGCACGCTCTCGCCGGAAGCCTGATTTTCCCGGTTGGGGCCGAAGCCTCGATCGTCGATGCTGAAGAATTCGGCGATGATGTCGCTCGTCGCGCTGGGCCGGGCGCGGAGCCGCCCGCTAGGCGCCACGCCGCGTGCACTATAGTTCGTCAACCCCAGGAGCAGATCTACGCTAGGATTGATCGCCCAAAAGAACCCGTCTCCGATGATGAAGCCCTTCTGAGCCGAGTTACCGATGGTAGGGATCAGAAACCCGCTCTGCCGGGGTTCGCGCTGGGCGGAGCTGACAAGCACGGGGGCATAGAGTAGCGGAAGGCGCAAGAATCGGAATAGCGTCCCATGGGTAACGACTTTGTCCCCGAGTTCGAGACGCGCCCTGCGGGTTTGGAGCGACCAGCCCTTGGCTTCGTCGTCGCATAGGCTCACCTTGCCCCTGTCGAGCTGGTAGGTGTTTTCTTCCAAGGCCTCCAGTCGCTCGGCCGACACGTAGAAAGGGTTTTGCGTCACCATGACGTTTCGTCGCGGCACTGCGGGGGAGCGTACGTAGCCCCTCGCGTTTGCAAACCAGCCCTTTTCGGTCACAAAGTTGTAGTGCGCTTCATCCGCTTCCAGGTGCGACCTGGGATCATTGAACGTCACATGACCCGCGGCCACCGTCTCACCCGAGCTGTGATCGTAGGTCGCGTCATCGGCCCGCACTTCGATATCCCGATAGTTGATGAGTACGTGGCCCTTCAGTTTGTAAGTGTCCCCGATCTTCTGTTGGGAGTCGGCGCGAATGGTGACCGTGGTTTCCCTATTCTGGAATTCGGGCGGAATCGGCGGCAACTGTTCCCCGCCGGAGAGAATGGCGGCAACAGCATCCCGGGTGCTAAAGCATCCGAGCGGAGGAGCACCCTTGCGCGCCCCCTGGAGCGCCTTTTCGGGGCCGTCGCTTAGACTCGAGGTCGCAAAGGACGGTTGGCGAGCTTCCAATGAGGTCTGCGCGAGAGCCGGATGCTTCCCTAAGGGCGCGAAAAGACACATCGCAAGGAGAGCCACTGCCAGCCTGGCCTTAGGAGGCCGATGAAAAACGGTCCCTGTCATGCTGAGTGTCACATGGGCCTGCGACCCACCAATGCGGATGAACGTCCGCGCGGGCCTGTCATTCCGAGCGAAGCGAGGAGTCTGCTTCTTCTCCTCCTCACCCCTCCTCGGAATGACAGGGCGGTTGGATGACTTCCGACGGGGCGCAGATGCCAAGAGTTGATTTTAACTCGAAGGCACTATGATTTGTAGAAGGCTTTTGCTAACATGCAACGCATGACTACTGAATGGGAGGAATAGAATCGAACGTGAAATGCCCTGAATGTGGGTCCGTAAGTTCCTCAGTACTTCCTCAGTGCGAGCAATGCGGGCATCGGTTTCGTCTCGCAGCCCGTT
>DATJKY010000569.1:0-2856 GCA_035490955.1 Terriglobia bacterium
CTGATACTCCTCCCCCGTCCAGACTTCTCCGAAGTAAGGAAAGGGAATTTCCGGCCGCTTTCCCGAGGGGTACGCCGCCACCAGCAGTCCACCCTCATCGCCCAGCGCGTACGTACGCTGCACGTTCTCGTGTTCCGCCAGGTTAGACTTGTAGTTGTAACGGTAGACCGACTGCAGCGTCTTCCTCATGTGCACCTGGTCCAGCAGATAACCGAGTCCGATGACGTGCGCCATGTATTGGCCAAGCAATTGATCGGCCAAGCAGGCTTCACCCATCTGGTAATCGGGCGCCTCAGGATTAGCCGCCCCCATGCCTACCACGAGTCCCTCCGCCACATCTTCCTTAGGACGGCCTTCCACTTTCTGGATGTAGTATTCGCCGTTGAACAGATGGGCGTCGATCCAGCGGCTTCCGCTCCCAAAGAGGCGCCGATATTCGCGGGCCGCAGGCTCGTCCCCTGCGACGCGTGCCATCTCTTCTCCGGCGCGCAGCGCGCCCAGATACCAGACTCCGCAGAGAGGGTTCGGCCCGTAGAACTCCACGTCGTAGGTGTTGTGCTGAACGCCTTCCATTACACCGTCGCGATTTGCGTCCCAACCGCGCGGGATCCAAGCGAACTCCAGGCAGCGCTTGACCTGCGGCCAGAGGTGCTTCAGCCATTCGGTGTCGCCCGACAGTTGCCAGTCGCGGTAGAGCTTCATGATACAGCCCATCTGCCCGTCGGCGGCGGCGCGGTCCCAGATCTTCTTGCCGTCGGGCAGATAGGAGCGGAAACCCATCAGGCCGTCCTCGCGCGTGTTGCGCAGGAACTCCGATTCGCGAATCGAGCGAGCTAAGGAAGGAAACACAAAAGCCGTAGCCTGCTCGTAGTTCCAGACGTGGGTGCAGGTTCCATGGCAGCAGCCACTGCGATCGTTGCAGCCCTCAAACCCGTGAAACTCTCCGTCACTGGTGCGAAAGGCAGTGTTGGTGCGTAAAGTGGAGAGGTTGCTAAGCGCGGCGTCGAGTGCTGCCGCCGGCAGCGTGGACTCGACGACGAGTGCGGCAAACTTGCGGGTGCGGCTTTCAAGAGAAGGGAGCTCACGCGCCACGTAGCGGGCCACTTCCCAAGCGTCAGGGAAGCGCTGGCAATAGTAGTTGCCGACTGGTGACTTCTCGTCGCCTTCAGGCGCTTCCCAGCCGCAACGTTCGGCGGTGCGGTTAGGGGAGCGCCAGGCGATAAGAAATGATACCGAAGCTTCGCGACCGGCAGAAACGGATTGTGTGACCGCGATCGAGCCCACCGGACTCTTGGGGGGCGCATCGCCTGTCAAGGCACCGTCGGCCGTGAAGTCGTCCCAGAAGGTCAAGGGACCATCCCACCACTGTGCCCGCTTCCAGCCGCGCAAGTACGAGACGCTTCCCGCGGGTGCACGCAGCACACCCAACACAATGGAACCCTTGAATGGATCAGTGGCCGGCAGAAAGGGGTTGTCCATGTAGAGGCCCGACACGCCTTCAGCTTCCCGGAACGCCGCCTGCCTCCCTTCCTTCCCTACAGGGTTCTCCAGGCTGAACGCCAGCCCGACCTGGATCCGCGGATTGCCGGGGTTACGCACGGAATAGCGCAGGATGGCGACAGGCAGGCTTGAGGCTTCTACGTCCAAGGGGACCAGAGGATTAAACGCCTCTAGCCGCACCCGCACCGGCAACTTGGCGTCATGAAATTCGATCTGCGCGAAGGGATAGGCACCGGTAAATACAGCGCTTTGCAGACGCGGCAGGCCCGGCACGTTGTCTGACCCCAAGCCGCTCGATCCTTCATAAGGCGGCTGGATACGAGCCTCGAGCACACGCGCCACGGCCTTCTTGCTTTCGGCCTTCGCCCAGACAGCCGCAAAGCAATAGTTCGGAACGTTGCCTTTGTCGGGGCGGTTGAAGATTTCCCAGTCACGCAACTGCCCTCGACCGCCCAGAGCGATCGAACCTGTACCAATCCCGCCCAACGGGAAGGCGATCATCCTCAGGTTGTGGCCTGCGAAAACGCGAGGATACGTGATCGCGCCCGTACGCGCGGCTTGTCCCGCCATCTCCCGCGCGGAGGAGTGGCTCGGAAATTGTTCCTCCGCCGCCGGGAGCCCTAGCGTCCCCGCCAGCGCTCCGCTGGCCGTGACCTTTCTTAGGAAATCGCGCCGCCTCAGTCTGTCGTTCTTGCGCTTCTTCGCCATCAATGCCTCCGTCGTGAATGATGCGCTGGCACTTGGACCTGCCGGGAAACTTATAGGTCATGACATCCCATAAAGCAAAACGAGCAACAGGTGTAATGTGGGAAGAGACAAAAGGCCTCGAAAACCCGCAGGGCTTGAACAGCGACCCTGCGCTACAGCCATCGTTCCACCACGGCCAAGTTATTACTCCAATAACAAATGCTGCTTGGCCAATCTCAGAGGTACAGGCCATAATGAGTCGTGCCGCTGGCCGCTTTGCTTCTGATCGTACTACTCGCCGCCACCCTTGCAGCGAAGGGGCCATCCGCTTTAGTGAAGACTACCGCGCCGGCTCATTCGGCTGGCGGGGATAAGCTGATCGCGCTGACCTTCGACGACGGTCCTAAGCCTTACGTCCTGATGGGAACGCGGTCCGGCAAAGGGATCCCCTCTCAGAGTCTCCTCGCCTTGCTGGACAGGCAAGGGGTGAAGGCGACTTTTTTTGTCATGGGGTGGCGGCTTTCAAAGAACGCGGACGCGAAGTGCCGCCAAGATGACGGCGGCGTTTGCCGCGAGGCAGCGGAAGAAGAACACCGACGGGGCCACGAGATCGAGAACCACACTTACGGCCACGGCGACTTCCGGCAGATGCAGAAGCGATACGGCGTC
>DATJKY010000570.1:0-4028 GCA_035490955.1 Terriglobia bacterium
TTCAGCAAGAGGAGGAACTATGAAGATCAAATTGGCAGTCGCGCTCGCCTGGGGATTGCCTTGCTGGCCCAAGGTGCGGCCTTGGCTGCTCCACCCCCTGGCCCGCTGGCGGGCAAGCGCGTTCTGGTGCATCTGAAAACCAGCTTCAAGCAGGATGACAACCAGCCCTGCGTCGCTTTCGATGTAGCGTTCGCGGCCTTGAAGGAACGGGCGAAAGTCGAAGTCTTCTCCGATCCCGCGGCTGTGGTCGACCTCAAGATCTGGCAGGGCAAGCCGACCAGCTTGGGTTCCGATCTGCCGGAAAAGCTCAAGAGTATTTTGGCTTCGAAGTACAAGGCGCCCAGCGAGAGTGAGTTCCCGAAAACTTACCAGGAATTTCTGCATTGGCTCCACGAGCAAGGGGTGGAAGTAACCTTCAACGGCACGATGGCACAACTCACAAGCTTGTCGAATGGCATCCATGACGTCGGCCAGCGCGAGCCGATCGCCAAGCCGCTCTCCTTGCCGAGATGCTCGAGCACCGCGCTCGCACCGATCTGTACCTTGTCTACTGAACGGAGGCATGCCATGGCTAAGAAGGTGGTGGTATACAGCCAGCCTGGCTGAATGTTCTGCAAAAGGACGAAAGAGTTTCTTTCGCAGCAAGCAATCGAGTTCGAAGAACGCGACGTCAGCAAGGACGAAGCTGCCCTGGACGAATTACAGCAGCGGGGCCTGATGACTACTCCTGTCACCCTGATTGACGGTGAGGCGGTGGTGGGATTTGACCGAGCGAAGCTGGTCAAGCTGCTCGGACTTGATGAGGCGCTGGACAGCTAACCTAGCGAGGTTCTGCGCCAACACGCATTTCTGGACTATGATTTCCGCGATTATCCCGACGTACAACGAGGAACACACGATCGGAAGCTTGCTGGAAAATCTCAAAGAACTCGGGGCCGAAGAGGTGATCGTCGCCGATGGGAATTCTGCTGACCGGACGGTCGAAATTGCATCGGCCTACGCCCACGTCATCCGTTGCAAAACGTGCCGCGCCTTGCAAATGAACGCGGGTGCCCGGGCCTCGTCCGGAGATGTGCTGCTTTTTCTGCACGCAGACGTTCGGCTAGGCCCGGGGGGACTCGCCGCGGTCAGAGACAGCCTGCGCGATCCGGAGGTGGTGGGTGGAAACTTCGACATCCGCTATGAAGGCTCTGACTGGGTGGCCGCTGCCTTCACGTCCATAAATCGGTGGCGCCGGCGGCTAGGGGTCTTCTACGGAGACTCGGGGATTTTCTGCCGTCGCAAGGTCTTTGAGGCCCTCGGTGGATACGCGCCTTGGCCAATCCTGGAGGATTACGACTTCGCACGGCGGCTGCGAAAAGTAGGGAAGCTAGCGTTGCTGGACGAACCGATCTGGGTTTCGGATCGGCGCTGGCGCACTTCCGGCCTCCTTCCGACCCTATGGAGTTGGTTCTGGGTGCAGGGGCTCTATTTGGCCGGTGTCGAACCAGAACGCTTGGCTGGCTTATACCACCCTGTCCGAACCATGAATTCGACTTCTGATTCACCTTCTCTCTCAGGGCCGGGCGGGCCGATGGAGGAAGACAAGGACCAGAAACAGCTCGCTACTCGGCAACAGACCTTCGAAGGAACAGTCCCAGATACTGAGCCGAGGGTTTGCCCGGAGCGCAGCTCCGGAAGCAGAGGGGATGAATAGCGCCATGGACCGGGTTGAGAGCAAAAGGCCGCACCAGCGAATAGTTCGTAAAGAATCGCGCAACCGGCACAAAGCGTGGCCGGTGTACGCTGGAGGCCCGTTGGAAACCTGCACGTCCCAAACGGACACTGCGTCGATGCTGTCGGGAGAGCGCCGTCGATTGCGAACATCCTTTAGTCGAAAGAGTGCAGTAGGGGAAGGGAGCCCGTCGGGTTGAGCAAATCCAAGGCCGCCCGAATAATCGAATGCTGGAGTTCTGGTTGGTCTGGCGCACCCAAAGGATAGCCGATGGGGAAAGGTACGAAGAGAGTCCGGGGAGGTCGGACCTTCTCGGACACTTCGCGCAGGAGCGACAGACATACGGTGGGCATGCCACTTTTCTATGACGCTCGCGATCAGTCCGACGGACTGGTTGCACATCGATCAGACAGGTACGAGGAATACTGCGTCCACCTGATCCTCCCGCAACTCAGCTGCAACCTGAGGAGCGGTCTCCGAGATCAGCCTCTTCGGAGCCGTGATCGACCCCATGAGACTGAAGTGCCGATGGTTTAGGGAGCCGACTTCGCGTCTCGGGGAGTCTCTGGTGAAAACCTTGTCCGCATTACAAATCATTACAGTTGACCTGCTTCCGTTGCTAAGCATCCGCTAAAATGCGTTCCCCCTCATTGGTGAACCAGCTTCCCCGGGAATCAGCCGCTTCCGCCAGACGAAGCGAAGGCTCCTCGGAAGCCACGGGAAACAGCCAAGCCGGAAGCGGGGACCACGGGGTAATTGGGGTCGAGTGGGCGGGACTCTGCGTCTCGGGGGGCCGCGCACTTTTTTTGAGACACTTTCGAGGCTCGCTTTTCGACTTTCAGGCTCTAAATCGGCCTGAGAGGTTTTCCGGTCTTCGGATGGCGCGGACCCACGCTCGGCCTGATACCTTTGCGGATCTCACGGAAGTAGTCCCTCCCGTACGTTCGGATCAGCTTCTCGCGCTGGGAGCCTGGCGGGTACTTCGCCCGTTTTGCCCGCACCGCGTTCGAGAGGGGCTCCGGTTTGGGCGAAGGTTGAACGGGCTCAGATGGTCCGCTCGGATTATTGTTAGGCGGTGCTCCGTCCTGCGATGGCCTTTCGCCCCGCCTAATCCTTTTCCAGTAATCGGGACCGTACTTTTCCCCGTGTCTCCGCCCGGCTCGGGACAGGGCTCATCAATATTCATGCGGGTGCGAACGGGTTACAGGTAGTGGCGAAGGTGGAGCATCACGCCGGGGAGTTGTTCGCGCGCGTGGGCTTCATTGTGACCAACCTGACCCTGCCCAGCCGGGCGGTAGTGCGCTTCTACGAACAAGCGCGAGACCTCCAAGGAGTGGATCAAGGAAGGCAAGCAAGCGGTGAAGATAGCGCGACTGAGCTGCCATCGGTTCCGGTCGAACGAGGTGCGGCTGTGGTTGAGCGTGATCGCCTACAATCTCGGGAACCTGTGGCGGCGGCTGGTGCTGCCGAAGAGGATCGACAAGTGGTCGGTGACGAGCTTGCAACAGCGGCTGGCGAAAACCGGCGGCCGGCTGGTGAAGCATGCCCGATACTACTGGCTTCTGTTGGCCGAGAGCCATCTGACGCGACGGCTCTTCGCGTCGATGCTCCGGCGGATCGAGCTGCTGCCCTTGCCAGTGGGATAGTCCAGCCGCCGGAGCGGAGACGGACTCCAGCGACAGAGCAAGGCAGGGAAAAGTGTCGGAGGCATCGGCCAAACGAAGCATAGTTCCGAGCCCTAGCAGCCTCCGGGGAGCCAAAACTGGACCCCTGTGGGGTCCATGGAGGCAGGCAGCGACGCTGGCCCGACCGACAGTTGCATTTGGTGCCGCTCGGATGTATGCTGCGGGGCTTCAGCGGAGTCCAAAATGGAAATTCCGGGTTGGGAAGAGTCCGTGAAAAATCGGCTCGAAGCCCTTAAGCTTGAACTACCCCTGGCGGGAGTGCCGAGAGCCTGGGGGCGTGGGTTTGGGAGCCCGGGCAACGCTGATTTTCCCGATGGAGCAGAATCATCTGCTTTCTTCGAAGCAACCTTACCTCCTGGAGTTGAAAGACATCAGCGGTACAATCTGGTCCCAGCAGATCAACCCATAAAATGAGGATTGCACATTAGATGCTTTTAATAGAGAAATTCGGTGGATTGGTGGTCGACCACTCGGTGCATGTTTTGATCCCCAACCGTGCCTATACTACGCTCGCCGAAGCTTCCTACAAGGTCATATTTACTGATTTTTCTGGCGGAGCCTCGCAAGTGTGTTCGCGGAGAGAACGTCATGAAGCCTGGTGAATTGATCCGGTCATTTCTGCTCGGAAG